>DATMWS010000174.1:0-6102 GCA_035562135.1 Thiobacillus sp.
GATGACATTTCGTTCCAATCTCCCGTACAAGAACGTACTGCTCTTGACCATGCTGGAAGGCGAACGGACTGACTATATGGGGTTGATAGCGACCATCGCTTATGGCTTGGCGGATCGCCGGCCAATGCTCGCGAGCGTAGGCCGGGAAGTCTTCGATGCGCATGCCGTCGATTCCCGGCGCGCCCCGGTTGGACTTTACCCGCGCCCACGCCCGTTTCATGTTGGCCGGCGACAGTACTGCTTCCATCAGGTCTTCGTGCAAGGCTGGCTGGGTGGCACCACGCCGATCCCCGGCTCCCCCGGTCGGGTTCAACGTCGAGTTCGAGTGATCCACGGCTCGTCCTTGTCTATCCATGTTCGGCCCTTCGCCCCTTGCCGGCGGCTGTCGGGTCGGAGGAGGCGCGCTTGCGCGCTGGCCTCCGTCCGCCGCTCAAACTGCACGTGCGGTTTTCCCGCATGCAGCTTTCACGAAGGCGCGTGATTCCGAGTCGTAATCGAAGGAATTAATCCCACCAGATTGACCAGCCCCATCTCGCCATACAGCTTGGCGGTTGGTAATGTTTTCCAACCGGCACAACGCCATCGTTTGTATCGATGCGACCAAATGCGCCGCACGATCCAACGGTCGAGTCGGTTGAAGAGCTTTCGGACGTGGGCACGTTTGAAATAGTTGCCCCAGCCCCGCAGAACAGGGTTGATCCAGTCGATCAGTTCCTTGGTATTGAGGGGCACGCGCCGTTGCGTGCGTTGGCGCACTTGATCCATAAACCGCTGGACCGACTTCTCTCGGGGAAACGCGTAAAGCGCACCCGATCGAGCACCACTGCGGATCTTGGCTGCGGGCAGTGACAACTGCCGCCCGCGCTTGATCTTGTACCCGAGAAATTCAAATCCATACCGAACATGCACGACCCGCGTCTTCTGCGGATGCAATTGCACACCCAGTGCGGTCAGTATCCGTTGCGCCGCCGCTATGGCAGCACGTGCTTCCGCTGCGGACTCGCAGGTAATCACCCAATCATCCGCATACCTCGTCAGCTGATAGCCCCTGCGTCTCATCTCCCAATCGAACGGCGTCAGGAGAATATTGCTGAGCAGAGGAGAAACAACCCCGCCTTGGGGTGTCCCACGCTCGGCGGGAAAGAGCCGCCCCTGTCCGTAGCTGCCGGTCTTGAGCATTGCCTCGATCAGGCCCAGCACTCTACCGTCAGCCACTCTTTGGGCGACCAGCGCCAGTAGCTTGTCATGATCCACCGGTAGAGTAGAGATGTGGCGCGGTAGCAGTAGGCTGGGCTTGTCCGATCCGTCCCTTTCGTCTGACGGTGCCCAAGTAGCCGTGCCATAACCCCGTTTCCACATCCCCCTCATCGAACCGGACATGCAGATTTCCCGCATCCGGCTCTCGGACAAGACATCACGCCTTCGCCCACGACTTGTCGCGCCCACTCAGACTGACGAGCCCGAAGTACCCGTATAGGTGCGAGAGTGGATACGTCCCGCCCCGGCGTCGTCTGACCTTGTGCTTGTTGCGCAACCACCGACGCAGCCGCGTCGCCGTGTGACTGTCGAGCGCACGGTATGCGCGACTGACGGTCCCTACACTGAAGTAGTTCGCCCAGCCGCGCAGCGTGCGGTTCAACTTGCCCACCAGCTCCGTGGTCTCTTGCCATCCCGTCTTCAGGTCGGTCAGCTCATGGATCTTTTCAACCATGCGCCGGATGCTTTTCTTCGACGGCCACAGGGCGATTCGAGCCTTCCCTGTCTTCGGCGAATACCGCCTTCCAAACGTGTAACCCAGAAAGTCGAACTCGCCTTCCGGGACCTTGCAGATTCGTGTCTTCTCCTCATTCACCGTCAGCTTCAGCTTGCCCATGATCTCGCGCATTCGCTGCAAGGCGTCGTCCGCCTTGCCACGTTTGCAGAGAATCACGAGGTCGTCGGCATAGGTGACGACTCGACTGCCTAGACTTCGCTCCAACCCGAGCTTCTTCCATGCCAGCACAAACCGCCGCATGTACAAATTAGACAGCAGCGGTGAGATCACGCCACGTACACAAAGCATAACTTGTGGTGGGGCCATTGTTGCCCGAAGTCCCTTGCGGAGCGGAAGGATCGCCCCTGCTCCCGAATGATCGCGCGATAGTTGGGATCGAATGACGAATCGTGATGGAGTCATGGCCGACCACGACTTCCTTGACGAGAAGGCGCACGATGCGCTGCTGCTGCGCGACATCGAGGGTATCGACATTCTCGTGCAACCGCCCGAGAAATGCTGACAGCGTCTCCGCCAGCCGCAGGTAGGTTGCCTGATCGGCAAACTGTGCGCTAAGCGAGGCGAGTTCGGCCTGCAGCGCCTGCTCGCGCTTGCGCATTACGGGCATACGCCGACGCAATTCATCCAACGACAGTAACTCCTCCTGGTAGGCGGTGAGAAGCCGCTCCATGCTCTTTCGTACCCGCACCAGATCGCGCTCCAGCGTCTCCTGACGGCGCTTGGCAGGATGGGCATTGCGCGCCGCTTCCAGACGGCGGTCCAGTTCGGCCTGGATGAGGGCAGGATCGTGCAGCAGGCGCACGATTTCCGTCCATACGATCTGCTCCAGCAGGTCCAGACGGATGGGGCGTTGATCACACTTGGCTTTACCCTCGTAGCGCCAAGCATCCGAGCCCAGGCAGCGGTAGTAGGAAACCTTGCGCGCCGTGCTGCGCGTCGAGGTTCGGTACAGCGCGTAGCCGCAATCGCGACAGTGTACGAGTCCCTGCAGAATGCTCGGCTCGATGGTGCGGCGCGCCGCGTACTTTTTGTTCGCGACCAGGTGTTCCTCGGCAAGTGCAAACGTATCCTCGCCGATCAAGGCGGGCACGGGGATCTCGATCCATTGATCGCGGGGCCGCTCATGGCTGGCACTGTTGCGCGCGGGCAGTCCGCAGCGCTGGCGCAAGGCGCGGTTGTTGGTGCGCTGTCGTGGCGCCAACTGGGTCTTGCCGAAGCACGCTTGTCCCTTGTAGGCCGGATTGCGAAGCATCGCCCAGACCGTCGAGCGTTCCCAGCGTGCGCCCTGCTTTTTCGTGGGCACACCTTGCTCGTTGAGCCGGCGCGTGATCGCACCGATGGACAAGCCCGTGACGGTATAAAGCTCAAAGACCTGGCGTACCACCTCGGCTTCCGCTTCGATCACCTCGTAGAAGGCGTTCGCCTCATCGCTCTTGCGCACGTAGCGGTAGCCATAAGGTGCGCCACTTAACACACCGACCTCGCCCTGCTTGGCGCGGTGGCGCTTACCGCGGCGCGAGCGCTCCAGGATCTGCGCCCGCTCGTACTCGGCGATCATACCCTGGAACTGCAGCAGCAAATGATCCTCCGGCGTTTCGTTGCGTGGGGCCCGCACAAATACGGTCTCTACCCCGTGCCGCGCCAACTCCTCGGTGAGCAGAACCTGGTAGGCGTACTTGCGGCTCAGCCGGTCAGGCGACAAGGCCAGAAGGGCCTGGATCTGGCCCTCCGCGGCCAAATCGCGCACCCGCTCCAGCCCAGGGCGTAACAGGCTCGCCCCGCTGTAGCCCTCGTCCTGAAAGATCCATTCATCCGGTACGGCGTAGCCTTCGCGCTGCGCAAACTCCACCAGCGCTGCCGTCTGGCTGGCGATCGTCTTGTCTTCCCTCTGCTGATCCGAGGAGACCCGTGCGTAGATCGCGGCTGTCTTCATGAGGCTCTCCGTTCAGCCCGCAAGGCCGCCCGGCACGGCGTACGCGATCCGGAACGAGGATCTCATAGACCTGCACAAGCTTGGCGGCCAGTAAACGGTCAAAGACATAGTCCAGGCAGACGTCATGGTGTCGGCGACGCCGATCAACCATGCCGGCGCGCCTTGGTCAGAAACGCCAACACCGCCCGCGCCACAATCTCGCCCATCGTCAGGCCGCTGGCATGCGCGTAGGCGCGCAGTTCGACCACCACCTCGCCCGGAACCTTGATCGTAATGGGGATGGTCGGATCGGCAACCACCATCGGACGCGTGAGAACCTGCGCTTCCTGCAGGTAGCGGTAAGCCTGGCGACGCGACAGCGCAAAAGACTCGGTCAAGATCTCCGCGGCCTCGCTGAGGCTGTAACCGCGGGCAAGCAGATCGAAGGCGCTGTTCACACGCTGAGTCCTCTCGGAGTCGGTGGCGCGGGACATGTGTCTTAAGCATATTACCCCTTGCGACGCAAATCAAGAACCGGTTGCGACCGACGCAACGGAATCTCTCGTTCAAATTCGAAGTTATCTTTTGTGTACGTGGCGTGATGGGTGAGCCCTGCGGGATGCCTCGCCCGCTGTCCTTGGCCTCGGTCGTCCGTTTCTTCCGTCCTCGTGTGTCGGTTTCTTCGACAGCACATTCCAGCCATATCTTGATCAGATGCAGCACACGTCGATCCACGATGCGCCGCGCAAGCGACCGCATCAGTTCGGTGTGGGGAATGCTGCCAAAGTAGTCCGCGAGGTCGGCATCTACGACGTCCGTTTGGCCCCGGTGCAGACGTTCCTCCACTTCCACCGCCGCCTGCTGGGCATTGCGGCCCGGCCGGTAGGCGTACTGCTCGTCAGGGAGGTCAGCTTCGAAGATCGGTTCGAGCACCAGCATTGCTGCTGTCATGCACACCCGATCCCGCAGGGTCGAAATGCCCAGCGGTCGAAGTTTGCCATTGGCTTTCGGGATAAACACTCTCCGGATCGGGTCCGGTCGGTAGCTTTCCTCTTTGAGCGCAAGCGCCAGTTCGTCCAGCCATCGCTGCACCCCATACGCTTCGACATCGGCGAAATCCTGACGATCTACCCCCGGTGCGCCCTTGTTGGAGCGGCACTGGGCATAGGCACGCGCCAGAATGTCAGCACGATAGATCTTGTCATACAGGGCGTAGAAGCGGTAGCCGGCTTCCGTCTTCGCTTTCGCGTGTAACGCCATCTGCAGTTTCTGAACACTGATCGGAGTTGATAGGTTGCCCAATCTCCACGTCCCTCACCACGTATTGCGTCTGTCTTGAACCAAGGCCCCTTCCCTCCACCGGCATTACCCGGCTTCCCCGGTACTACGGGCCTCTCCGCCACCCCAAGGCGCCCGAACCTTCTCTCACGAGCTTTCGGTTGGTCATCCCTGACCACGTCAAGGGGCTTCCCGTGTTGCGTGCGCTTTCCTTGTGTGCATGCTGTCGCCACTACCCCGGCACAGCGACTGGCGGCCTTGCTTTGCTCATCCGTCCAGCCGTATCAGCCTTCCCCGATAGGGTAGTCGGGTCGGCCTGCGCATCGTCTGTTTCGAGGCTTACTCAGCGTTCACTCACGTTACGGCCTGCACACTCGCGCTGCCACCGAATTTCGTGGCCCGCTAGCCGAAGGCTTCAGCCATTTCGTTACCTCCATGACTGCTCCGGTTGCTTCCGGCTGGAGCATTTCGCCGGGTGGGATTCGCACCCACTGGAAAGCGCCGCCTTTGCACGGCGCACACCCACAAGAGACATTCAAATAGCGAGCGACTTTTCCGGACAGCGGTCATTCCGAGAGTATGCCGAGGTATTGAAATTGGGTTACGTAACAACGGCAATTACCCGGCCGCGAAAGATGACCTTCGCAACAGCGTTACGTTGTTACCGGGGACGATATCGGCGAAATCTTTCAACGACCGCTGTGTGCGTTCTCGCCAATATAGATGCCAATGAATCTCTGTTGTGTATTGTCATCCGCAATTTCTGTCCTACTATTACCTTTGGATTGTTGGTCAAAGGGAGTACGAAGCGTGCTAAGCACTGTTGGGTACGAAGGTCGAAGACAGAGCACGCATTTGGGCAGGGCCATTTGGGTAAGCAACAGCAATTAGACCGCGGCAGCTGTACATAAAGAGTGGTCAAGTAACGCGAGCAGCCCTCTCGCCCCAGCCAACCGGTCCGCCTCTCAGGGCAATCGCATGAATGCCATCGTCGTGGACAGCGAAAATATGCGTTGACGATCAGTGGTTTACGAAGGGGGTGTTCACAGTGCCTGGATTTATGTAGTTTTCTGTCTTTTTGGAGTGCTCCATGGAGACGGAAGGCAAGCTGCGCATAGCGGACGTGTTTGTCGGGATT
>DATMWS010000175.1:0-4891 GCA_035562135.1 Thiobacillus sp.
GTGCGCGGATCGGTGCTGCCCTCGTTGGGGGGCGGTGCAAAATGGAGCACACCATCGACGCGCGGCAACCGTTTCAGCGTCGCCGGGGCGTCGAGGTCGCCGACGTACGGCGTCACGCCGAGCGCGCGCAACTCGGCCGCGCGTTCGGGCCGGCGAATCAGGCCGATGAATTCAGCCTGTCCGGCATAACGCTTCACCAGGCGCTCGGCGACATCGCCAAACCCCACGATCAATATCTTTTTCATCGCTGCCTGCCTGTAACCCTACGCCCGCAGGGGTGTAAACCCCAGACGACCGGGCGATAATCCATTGGTTTGTCACCGTATTTTAAGCGCACATCATGCCGTACCAGGTCACCATCCAGCCCAGCGGGCACCAGTTCACCGTCGAGAGTGACGAAACCATCCTCGAAGCCGCGCTGCGCGAGGGCTTTTCGCTGCCCTACGGCTGCCGCAACGGCGCCTGCGGCTCTTGCAAGGGCAGGGTATTGTCCGGCCAACTCGACTACGGCGTCTATCAGCCCAACGCGCTGAAGGACGCGGAAAAGGCCCAGGGCCGTGCGCTGTTCTGCCGCGCCAGGCCCTTGTCCGACCTGACCATCGAAGCCAAGGAAATCGGCGCTGCCAAGGACATCGTGGTGAAGACGCTGCCGTGCCGGGTGGAAAAGCTGGAAAAGCGCGCCGACGATGTGATGGTGATGAAGATCAAGCTGCCGGCCAACGAACGTCTGCAATTTCTCGCCGGGCAATACCTCGATTTCCAGTTGAAGGGCGGCAAATCGCGCAGCTATTCGCTCGCCAATCCGCCGCACGACGACGCGCTGCTGGAACTGCATATCCGCCACATCCCCGGCGGGCTGTTCTCCGACCAGGTGTTCTCCACCCTGAAGGAGCGCGACATCCTGCGCCTGAAAGGCCCGCTGGGCAGCTTCTTCATCCGCGAGGATTCAGACAAGCCGATGATCTTCGTCGCCGGCGGCACCGGTTTTGCGCCGCTCAAGGCCATGCTGGAACACGCGTTTGCCGCGCACATGGATCGCGAAATGGTGCTGTACTGGGGGGTGCGTTCGCTGAAGGATCTGTACATGGCCGAACTGCCGCAGCAGTGGCTGGCCGAGCATCCCAATTTCAGCTTCATCCCGGTGCTGTCCAACCCGCAACCGGACGACCTGTGGCAGGGCCGCATCGGCTTCGTGCACGAGGCGGTGCTGGCCGACTTTGCCGATCTGTCGGGCTACCAGGTGTATGCCTGCGGCGCGCCGATCATGGTGGACAGCGCGCGCGATGCGTTTACGCAAACGCGCGGCCTGCCCGAGGATGAGTTTTTTGCTGATTCCTTCGTCTACGCGGCGGACGCCGAGATCGCGCCCGCCGCCTGACATCTATGGGGCGAACTTTACAGTTCGCCTTTGGCGCCCGCCTGCATGATTTCGAGCAGCGAATTGCGCACCGCGTTGATGCGGTCTTTCAGCGCCTGCGGCACGCTCTTTTCCTTCGCTATCGCATCGACATTCACGTCCATCATCACCAGCCAGCCCTGTCCGCTGGCGTCCTCGATCAAAGCGATGCGGCACGGCATGTACACGGCAAAATCCAGATTCAGTTCGATCAGTTCCTTGGCGGTGACGGCGTCGCAGAACTGGAAGATGGTGATGGTGCGCTGCGGCTTCCCGGTGACCGCTTCCACCTGTTTGGACAGCGGGAGCTCCGCCACCAGCTGCAGATTCAGCGCATTGGCGCGCAGGCGCATCGATTCGGCCGCCTCACTCATGTTGACGCTGCGATCGATGGCCACCTTGTAAACGTCGGTCTGCGCCGTCTGTTTGGCCTTGGGCGCTGCGGCCCAACTGGCGGACACGGACAGCAGCAAGGTGCTCAGCACGACACCGAGTACGGGGAAAAAAGTCGGGCGCATGGAAGTATTCCTCTTGAATATTAGAAAACACTAATAATACATGCTGCGCAGTGGCATGACCTACTCAAACGTACCAGCCTGCAGCGGGGATTTGCCCAAAACTTACTGCGCGCGGCACAGCGCCAGCGCCTTTTGATAATGCTGGCAGGCTTCGCCGGGCTGGCCACTCTGGGTCTTGAGCTCGGCCATGCGGATGTGGCCTTCTGCGCTGGGCGCGATGGCAAGACTGGCTTCCAGATAGCTCTGCGCCTTGCCCCAAAGTTGCTGCACGCTGCACAGCTGCGCCAGCGTCAGCAGCAACTGCGCGTCGCGTGGCTGCGCGTGCAGCCATTTTTCGGCTTGTTCGATCTGCCGCGTCGGGCTGCTGCCACGCACCTCGCCGTACAGCGCCACCAGGTCTTCGTGCCACTCGCGCTTGAGCGCGGCCTCCAGCACGTCGAGCGCAGTGTCGTGGCCGCCGCGCTGCATGAAGGCACGGGCGGCCGCGCGTGCGACGAATGCATCGGCCTTGAAATCGGCCGGGATTTTCTTCCAGTATTCCAGCAGCGCGCGGTCGTCCTCGGCACGTCGCTTCAAATTCTCCGCGTAGGCCTTGCGGCGCACCTGCGTGGCAAGGCCGGATTCCAGCGCATTGCTGCGCGTCAGCGCGTCGAGCAACTTGTCGACCTCGTCCCACTGACCGGTCAGCTGACGTGCTTTCAACTCAAGGCGCAGCAAAGCGGTGTGTTGCGGTGCGATGGCTTTGGCGGACTGGATTGAGATCAGCGCGCCAGTGGCATCCTTCATGTCCAGACGGGATTCTGCCTCGAACAGCAGCGCCGCGAGTTCGGCGCCGTGCTCGGCTGCTTCCTGAAGGTGGCGCTCGCGTTGCGGAACCGCGCGCATCTCCTGTGCGGCACGCGCCGCCAGCACGCGCGCCAGCCCGAGCCGGGGATCGTCGCCCTGCCATTGCCCGAGCGACTGCTCGGCATCCTGATAGCGATATTCGGTATACGCCTTGAGGCCGCCGACAAAGTTTTCGTCACGCTTTTTGGCGGCTCGGCGTTCGCGCTGTTCGCGCACGATGCTGGGCAGATTGAGGGTGAGCATGGCCAGCCGCAGCAGCACGACGCCGCCCACCACCAGGCCGACCAGCATCAGCACGAAGCTGATGAAGGAGATTTCCATCCGCCACGGCGGATAGACCAGCACCACATACCCAGGATCGTAGCGCCCGGCCATCGCCAGCGCGACGGCCAGCACCGCGACGACGAGCAACGAGATCAGCCAGCGCATTACTGATTCCCCTTGTAGGCGTCGAGCGCGGCGAGACTGGCGTCGATACCGGGCAATTTTTGGGCGACCTGCAGGCTGGCCAGGCGCTTGATCTCCTTCTGCGCGGCGGCAACGCCGGCGTCGCGCGTATTGAAGTAGCGATTCAACATCTCCGACACCCCCTGCAGGTCGGCCTGGAACGCCGCCTGGTCCTGCGACAGCAGCGCCAGCCGCGCCGACAGCAGGCGCAGGCGCAGATTCTCGCGCAGGAAGTAGGCCTGATCGGGCGGCAGCAGCACCGCCTCGTTGCCTTCTACGCGGCGGAGCTGCACCAGTCGCTTCAACTCGGCCCACAGTTCCTGGCCGATGTCGGTGGCACGGCCGCGGGCACGCGGCGCCGGCGCCGCTTCGGAAACCTGCGCGCTGGCCAGCGGCCAGCTGGCATGGCGCGCCACCAGCGCCTCGATGCGCGCGCTGGCGCCCACTTCGTCGAGCGAGGGCGCCGCACGCAGGTTGGCGAGGTCGGTCGCGATCGCGCGGCGCAACGCAGTGAACTGCGGCTTGTCGAGGCGCTGCAGTCGGGTGTCCGCGCCTTCCAGCGCAATGATCGCGGCCTTGACGTTGCCTGCCAGCTGCAACTGCTGCGCGGCAGTCAGCAGCACCTGCTCGATTTCGGCCAGCGTCCACTGGTCGCGCCCCTGTGCCAGGTCCTTGTAAAGCGCTTCGAGCGCGAGCTGCTGTTGCTGCGATGTCGCCATCTGGCTTTCGATGTGGGCGACCTTTTCGCTGACCTGCCGCATCGCATCGTCGGCATTGCGCGCCAGCAGGCGGGTTTCGCTGACCTCCTTGCCGGTTTCGGCAAGCCGGCGTCCGAGCTCGGTCTTCAGGTCGCGGATGCGTTCGCGGCTGTCGGACCACGACCACGCAGCCGCAGCCAGCGCCAGCACGGCCACCAACATAGCGACCAGCGCCAGCGGCGAGAGGGGAGGGTGCGCGCCTGCTCGAACAGGCGCGGCGGCAGGCTGAGCCGTGGGCTGGGGAACGGACGTTTCGGGGGTGTCATTCATGGGTTGTTCCTGAACCAGTTAATCAGGCCGTCTACCAGGCCCGCATCGCCACCCGGCGTGGCGATGACGTGTGCAATACCCAAGCGGCGGGCTGCCTCGGCGATTTTCGCATGCGGGGCGAAAAGGGGGGTACGCGACAGCAGCAGCCTGCCCGTCTCGCCGAGCAGCGCCGCCAGATTGTGCAGCGTTTCCGCGCTGCTGACGGTCACCGCGTCGATCCCGCCCGTTCGCCAGCGCGCCAGCAGCGGCGCGGCATCCGCCTGCGGCCGCACGCGCCGGTAGCATTCCAGATAATGCACGTGCGCCCCGCGCGCGGCGAGCGTGTCGGCCAGCAAGTCACGGCCGCCGACGCCGCGCACGATCGTCACGCGCTGGCCTGCGACATCCTGCAATGACGGCAAGGCAAGCAGCGCTTCGCTGTCCTGGCCCTCCGGCGTGACGACGCCGTCGACGCCGTGTTCAGCCAGTACGCGCGCGGTGCCCGGCCCCACCGCAAAAATCCGGATCGCAGCGGGCAGCGCGCCGATCGCGGCCACGCCGAAGTGCGCGGCGTTGGGGCTGATGAAAATCACGATGTCGGCCCTGGCCAGTCGCCTCAGCGATTCACCGAGTTGCGCCGCCGGCACCGCTTCGATATCGAGTGCGGGAAACACGAA
>DATMWS010000176.1:0-29630 GCA_035562135.1 Thiobacillus sp.
CCGGAAGAGGGGATGAACCCCTTCATCATGAACCCCGAGGGGGTGGCGCGCTTCTTCGCGGTCGACAAGATGAACGACGGGCCATTCCCGGAGCATTACGAGCCCTTCGAGTCGCCGTTGGCGGCCAATCCGCTGTTCCCCGACAACCCGCTCGCGCGGGCCAGCCCGGCGGCGCGGGTGTTCAAGGGCGACTGGGCGACCTTCGGCAAGGCCGACAAGTTTCCGTTTGTCGCCACCACCTACCGGCTCACCGAGCACTTCCACTTCTGGACCAAGCATGTGAAGTCCTCGGCCATCATCCAGCCGGAACAGTTCGTGGAGATCGGCGAGGATCTGGCGAAGGAGAAGGGCATCAAATCCGGCGACCCTGTGCGGGTGAAATCGAACCGCGGCTTCATCGTCGCGGTGGCCGTGGTCACCAAGCGCCTGATGACCCTGACCGTGGGCGGCAAGAAAACCTACACAGTGGGGATTCCCATCCACTGGGGCTTTACGGGCGTGGCGAAAAACGGCTACCTCACCAATACCCTGACCCCCTTCGTGGGCGATGCCAACACCCAGACGCCGGAGTTCAAGGCGTTCCTGGTCGACGTCGAGAAAGTGTGAGGAGACGACCATGGCACTGCAATCACTCGACATCAAGGCCCGTTCGGCCACCACCACGCCTTCTCCCAAGGTTCGCGAGGCGGTCATTCCGGTCGCCAAGCTGATCGACATTTCCAAGTGCATCGGCTGCAAGGCCTGCCAGGTGGCCTGCATGCAGTGGAACGATCTGCGCGACGAAGTCGGCAGCAATGTGGGCGTATACGACAACCCGATGGACCTCACCGACCAGTCGTGGACGGTGATGCGCTTCTCCGAAGTGGAAGTGCAGCAGGGAAGGCTGGAATGGCTGATCCGCAAGGATGGCTGCATGCACTGCGCCGACCCCGGCTGCCTGAAGGCCTGCCCGTCGCCGGGCGCGATCGTGCAATACGCCAACGGCATCGTGGATTTCCACGAGGAAAACTGCATCGGCTGCGGCTACTGCCTCACCGGCTGCCCCTTCAACATCCCGCGCATCTCGAAGAAGGACAGCAAGGCCTACAAGTGCACGCTGTGTTCCGACCGGGTGGCGGTGGGACTGGAACCGGCCTGCGTGAAGACCTGCCCGACCGGTGCCATCGTGTTCGGCTCCAAGGTGGACATGATTCATCACGCCGAAGGCCGCATCACCGACCTCAAGGAACGCGGCTACGCCAATGCGGCGCTGTACGACCCGCAGGGCGTCGGCGGCACCCATGTGATGTACGTGCTGCAGCACGGCGACCAGCCCGAGCTGTATGCGAACCTGCCCAAGGACCCGAGCGTCAGCCCGCTGGTCGGCCTGTGGAAGGGCATCGCCAAGCCGCTGATGAGCCTGGGTATCGGCTTGGCCGTCTTTGCCGGCTTCTTCCATTTCGTCACGGCCGGCCCCAAGGAGGTGGAGGAAGAGGAAACGGATTGAACCGGTCCGTCTTCTTTCTTTCCCCGACAACAAGGAGCGAACATGAGCACCTTTATCCAACGCTACACCCGCCGCGAACGTATCAACCACTGGGTGGTGGCCATCGCCTTCATCCTCGCGGCGCTATCGGGGCTGGCGCTGTTTCATCCGGCGTTTTTCTTTCTGGTCCATCTGTTCGGCGGCGGTCCCTGGACCCGCATCCTGCATCCCTTCATTGGCGTGGTGATGTTTCTGTTCTTCATCGTCATGGCTGCACTTTTCTGGCGCTTCAACCACTTCACCGCCGCCGACCGCCAATGGATGAAGCGCATCGGCGACGTAATGCGGAATCGCGACCAGGGCCTGCCCGAACTCGGCAAATACAACGCCGGGCAGAAGTACCTGTTCTGGATCTTGGTGGTGAGCGTTCCGGTGCTGCTGATTTCCGGCATCGTCATTTGGCAACCGTGGTTTGCGCCTTACTTCCCGGTCTGGCTGTTGCGCGTGGCGGTGGTGATCCATGCGGTGGCGGCCTGGATCATGATTCTCGGCATCGTCGTGCACGTCTATGCGCTGTTCTGGGTCAAGGGCACGATGCGCGCCATGACGCGCGGCACGGTGTCCGGCGCCTGGGCCAAGCACCATCATCGCGCCTGGTATCGCGAAATGACCGGAAAATAATCATAACTTTCCGTTCCGGATCAATTGTCTAGACTCAAAACTTAACAAGGAAGCCCGATCGCACATGACGACCACGCTCCTGCAGCCCGGCCAGATCGAAGCGGCGGCCGGCAGTATTCCCGAACTGCGATTGCCGCCCGCCGACCTGTTTCTGGCGCGTGCCCGGCGGCTGGAGCAGCTGGCCGACCATCACGCCATGGGCGACTACCTGCGTTTTGTCGCCCGGCTTGCGCGGGCGCAGCAGGAACGTCTGGATGCCGGCCTTGCGGCGCAACTGCCTACCCCCGAAACCCTGGCGCAGTGCCGCGAATTCGCGATGCCGCCGCTGGCGCCCGCCGGGCTTGCCCGGCCGGCCGGCTGGCACGAGACGGCGCGAACTCTGGCGCGGACGGTTCAGCCGAGTCTGCCCGAAGCGGGGCAGGAAGCGCTGCAGCGGATCCTGGACAAGCCGGACGCGTGGCTCGACGAGCAGGCCGGGCTGCTGTTCGATGGGGAGACCCAGCAACTGGATGCGGCCGCGGCGCCGGTGATCGGCGCCGCCCTGCAGGTGCACTGGGTCCATCTCGCCCGCCAGCTCGATCCCGCCCAGGTGGCGCGGCCCGAACATCCCAATCTGTGCCCGGTATGCGGCTCGCATCCGGTCAGCTCGGTGGTGCGCATCGGCGGCGCCGAAAGCGGCCTGCGCTACCTGCACTGTGCGCTGTGCAGCTCGGAATGGCACGTGGTGCGGGCCAAGTGCAGCAACTGCGACAACACCCGCGGCATCGCCTACTACCATCTGGAAGGCGACGCCCCCGTGGTGCGGGCCGAAAGCTGCCCGGAATGCCAGACCTATCTGAAAACCGTCCACCAGGACAAGGATCCGCTGGCCGACCCGGTGGCCGACGACCTCGCCAGCCTGACGCTCGACCTGCTGATGGACGAAACCGACCATGCCAAAAGCGGGATCAACTGGTATCTGATTCAAGGTCAACTATAAAAAGACTCTGCTGCGTCAAGCGGCTGTTTCGTCAACCCTAAGGGATTGTCTATCGTGCATAGCGCCCCAGCTCGTCCGCCTTCGATCGACCGCGTCCTCAACTGGACAGCCGTTGCACCCCTGCTCGACGAATACGGCCGCGAACCGGTGCTCGCCGGATTGCGCAGCGTGCTCGACCATGCCCGCCAGGCGGCACGCCAGGGCGATCTGGTCGATTACACCGAACCCGCGCTGGCGGCGCATCTCGCGTCGCATCTTGCACAGCACCATGCGCCGCGTCTGCGCCGGGTGTTCAACCTCACTGGCACCGTGCTCCACACCAACCTGGGACGTGCGCCGCTGCCGGACGAGGCGGTGGAGGCCCTGGTCATGGCGGCGAGGCACCCCTGCGCGCTGGAATACGATCTTGAGACCGGCAGGCGCGGCGACCGCGACGACATCGTCAACGACCTGCTGTGCGAGCTCACCGGCGCCGAGGCCGCCACCGTGGTCAACAACAATGCCGCCGCGGTGTTCCTGCTGCTCAATACCCTGGCGATGCGCAAACAGGTGATCGTCTCGCGTGGCGAACTGGTGGAAATCGGCGGTGCATTTCGCGTGCCGGACATCATGAGCCGCGCCGGCGCCAGACTGGTGGAGGTGGGCACTACCAACCGCACCCACCTGCGCGATTTTGCCGACGCCATCGGCCCGCGCAGCGCCATGCTGATGAAGGTGCATGCCAGCAACTACGCCATCCAGGGTTTCACCGCCAGCGTGGCGGAGGCGGAGCTGGCGCAGCTCGCCCACACGCATGCGCTGCCCTTCGTGGTGGATCTGGGCAGCGGTACGCTCACCGATCTGGCGCGCTTCGGCCTGCCGCGCGAACCGACGCCGCAGGAATCGCTGGCGGCCGGCGTCGACCTCGTCAGCTTCAGCGGCGACAAGCTGCTGGGCGGACCGCAGGCCGGCATTCTGGTGGGGCGCCGCGATCTGATCCAGCGCATCCGGAAAAACCCGCTCAAGCGCGCCCTGCGTGTCGGCAAACTCACGCTGGCGGCGCTGGAGGCCGTCCTGCGTTTGTATCGCGATCCCGACCGCCTGGCTGATCGGCTCACCACCCTGCACCTGCTCACCCGGCTGCCGCACGACATCCAGGCGCAGGCCGAGCGTCTGCTGCCAGCCATGCAGCAGGCACTCGTCGACTGGCCGGTCAAGGTGGAAGCCGAGCCGGCACTATCGCAGATCGGCAGCGGCTCGCTGCCGGTCGAGCGGCTGCCCAGCTGGGCGCTGGCGGTGCGGCCCACCACGCGAAGAACCGGCGTGCTGTACGCCATCGAGGCCGCGCTGCGCGGTTTGCCGGTGCCGGTGGTCGGGCGCATTGCAGACGGCGCACTGCGCCTCGACCTGCGCTGTCTGTCGGCGGCCGACGAGACGGATTTTAAAACCCAGCTCGCGAAGCTGGCCGCATGAACATTGAGAGAAGGAGTGTGGCATGCAACGACGTGAATTCCTGCTGACTTCCGCGGCACTGGCTGCGGGTTCGATGTGGCCCGCCCACCGGGGCATGGCGGCTTTCAACCCGTCTCCCGAGAACGGCTGGCGAAGCTTCGAAGTCAGCTTGCGGGTGGAGGTGCTCAAGCCGGAGGGCGCGACCCGCGTCTGGCTGCCGTTGCCGTCGATGCAGGAACAGGACTGGATCCGGAACATGGGCAGCCTGTGGCAGGGCAATGCCGCGCACGCCCGGCTGCTGCGCAATCCGGAATACGGCGCCGAGATGCTCTATGCGGAATGGGAAGCCGGCGAGAAACCCGTCATCGAAGTCACCAGCCGCATCGCCACGCGCGACCGCGCCACTGATCTTGGCCGTGCCGCCAAGGCCGCGCCGCTGTCGCGTGCGGATCGCCGTCTCTATACGCGGGCGACGAAACTGCTGCCCACCGACGGCATCGTCAAGAAGACCGCGCTCGACATCACCCGCGGCGCCCAGAGCGACCAGGCCAAGGCGCGCGCCCTCTACGAGTGGGTGGTGGACAACACCTTCCGCAACCCGATAACCCGCGGCTGCGGCCTCGGCGACATCCGCACCATGCTGATCACCGGCGACCTGTCGGGCAAGTGCGCCGACCTCAATGCCCTCTACGTCGGCCTCGCACGCGCGGCCGGCCTGCCGGCACGCGACGTCTACGGCATCCGCGTGGCGGACTCGCGCTTCGGCTACAAAAGCCTGGGCAAGAGCGGCGACATCAGCAAAGCCCAGCACTGCCGCGCCGAGGTGTGGCTGTCTGGATACGGCTGGGTGCCGGTCGACCCCGCCGACGTGCGCAAGGTGGTGCTGGAGGAACCGCCCGGCGGCCTCAGTCTCACCGATGAAAAGGTGGTCGACGTGCGCAAGCGCCTGTTCGGTTCCTGGGAAATGAACTGGCTGGCCTACAACACCGCGCACGATCTGCCGCTGCCGGGCTCGCGCAAGGTCACGGTGCCTTTCCTCATGTATCCCCAGGGGGAAACCGCAGCCGGCCTGCTGGACAGCCTCGATCCCGGCACCTTCAGCTACCGCATCACCTCGCAGGAGATCACGGCGCAATCATGATCGTCGGCACCGCCGGACACATCGACCACGGCAAGACCACGCTGGTGCACGTCCTCACCGGCGTCGACACCGATCGCCTCGCCGCCGAGAAGCTGCGCGGCATTTCCATCGAGCTGGGCTATGCCTACCAGCCGCTGGCCGATGGCGGCGTGCTGGGTTTCGTCGACGTGCCCGGCCACGAGCGCTTCATCCACACCATGCTCGCCGGCGCGGCGGGAATCGACTTCGCCCTGCTGGTGGTGGCGGCGGACGACGGCGTGATGCCGCAGACGCGCGAGCACCTCAATATCCTCGACCTCTTGGGCATCGAACGTGGCGCGGTGGCGCTGACCAAAATCGACCGCGTCGAGCCCGAGCGTATTGCGGAAGTCACCCGCGACCTGCAGCGAATGCTGGCCGAAACGGCGCTCGCCGGCATGCCGGTGTTTCCGCTTTCGGCAACGGACGGGCAGGGCGTCGATGCCCTGCGCAATCATCTGCACGAAGCGGCGCAGGCGATGCCGCAGGCAAAGGGCGAGGGCGGCTTCCGGCTCGCGGTCGACCGCAGTTTCACGCTGAAGGGCGCGGGCACCATCGTCACCGGCACCGTCTTCGCCGGCCGCGTGGAAGTGGGTGACGAACTGGTGGTGACGCCATCCGGCAAACCCGTGCGCCTGCGCAGCCTGCACGTGATGAACCGGCCGGCGCAGGCCGGGCAGGCCGGTCAGCGCTGCGCGCTCAACCTGGCCGGCGTCGGCAAGGACGAAATCGCGCGCGGCGACTGGATCGTGGCGCCGCGCCTGCACGCGCCCACCGCGCGCTTCGACGTGCGGCTGACGCTGTCGCCGCAGGCGCCTACGGCGCTGATGCACTGGGCGCCGGTCCACCTGCACCTGGGCGCGGCGCATGTGATGGCGCGGGTGGCCTTGCTGGAAGGCGACAGCCTGGCGCCGGGCGACAGCGCGCTGGCGCAACTGGTCGCCGATCGTCCGCTCGGCGCACTCCACGGCGACCGCTTCATCCTGCGCGACGCCGACGCGCGCCACACCCTCGGCGGCGGCGTGGTGCTCGACCCCGACGCGCCGGCGCGCAAGCGCAAGACGCCGCTGCGGCTGGCCGAGCTCGCCGTGCTGGAAATTCCCGGCACCGCGCAGCGCCTGAGCCAGTTGCTTAACCTGCGCGGGCTCGATCTCGACCGCCTGGCCGTGCACTGGAACCGCGACAACCCGGCCGATGCCCTGCCGACCGGCAGCACGCTCGTGCGCGCCGGCCACGAGACCTGGGCATTTTCCGCTGCGCACTGGCAGAGCCTGCAGGAAAAACTGCGCGCGGACCTCGCCACATTTCACGAACAGTTCCCCGACGAACTGGGGCCGGATGCCGCACGCGCGCGGCGCATGTTTCTGCCCAGCCTGCCGGCGGCGGCATTTGCCGCCCTGGCCGACACCTTGCGGGCGGCAGGCACGCTGCAACGCAGCGGACCGTGGCTGCATCTGCCGACACATTGCATTGCGTTGAGCCAGGAGGAAGAATCCCTGTACCAGCGCATTCGCCCCCGGCTGGCCGAGTCGCCATTGGATCCGCCCTGGGTGCGCGACCTGGCCAGAATGAGCGGCAAGGACGAGGCGTCGATGCGCCGCCTGCTGCAGAAGCTGGCTCGCCAGGGCAAGCTGTATCAGGTGGTGCGCGATCTGTTTTATCTGCCGGAAAGCGTGGCCCGACTGGCGGCGCTGGTGCAGGAACTGGAACACGCATCGGGCGAGGCGCGCGCGGCGGAATTCCGCGACCGCAGCGGCCTTGGCCGCAAGCGTTCGATCCAGGTGCTGGAATTTTTCGACCGGGTGGGCTACACGCGCCGCGTGCGCGAAGCCCACCGGCTGCGCAACGCGGACATGTTCGGCAGGGCGGAACATGCTACTTGAAGCGGTCAGCCGAGGAATCAAGGTTCAATTGGAAGGGACGCGTTCCTGGTGGTGCGGCCGGACTTCAAATCCGGTTGGGGGTGTCAGTCGCTCCCGGGTGGGTTCGACTCCCATTCCCTTCCGCCACTTTTTTCGGGTATTCGAATTGCAGTGCAGAAATTGAGGACTCGTTAGCAACTGCCTTTCGGCAGCAACCCACTAAGCGAGCGTTTGCCTGCGGCGCCAGTCCGCCGGCGGGAGGCCGAAATGCCGTTTGAATGCGCGGCTAAAAGCGGCTTCGGATTCGTAGCCGGCCTGGTCGGCGATGCCCTTCATGGGCGTGTCCGTCGTCTTCAGGCGCTGTGCAGCAAGTTGCAGGCGCCAGACCGTCAGGTAGTGCATGGGGGGCATATCGAGAAAATGCTTGAAGCGCTCGGCCAGCACCGTGCGCGACACCCCGACCCGGCGGGCCAGCCGATCCACGTTCCAGTCCTCCACCGGCGCCATGTGCAGCCATTTCAGGGCCGTTCCAACCACTGGATCGTTGACAGCGGCGAACCAGCCCACTTCATCCGCCGAGAGGGCCTGCATGTGTTGGCGCAGGATCTCCACGAACATCAGTTCGGTCAGACGGGGAAGCATGGAACGACCGCCCGGATCGGCCCGGCTGGCCTCCATGGCAGTGTGACGGATGGTGCCGGCCAGCCAGTCGTCGACCGGGGCACGACCAGGGCTGACATGCATCAAAGCGGGAAGATGGCGCAGCAGGGGATGGAACAGCAGTTCATCGCATTGAAGGAAGCCGCAGATGATGTCTGTACGTCCACCGGCGCCACCATGTTCGACCCGCAGGATGTCGGGCCAGGGCGGTGGCGGCAGCAGCTGTCTGGCCGGCACCCCGACGGCCTCCTCGCGGCCGCGCAGGATGTGACTGTCGCCGTAGGGCAGCAACACGGCATCACCCGCTTCCAGCCAGACCCGTTCCCGATCCCTCAGTTCCAGCCAGCAGCCGCCTTCGGCGATGATGTGAAAGGGGATGATGTGCTCGGTGCGAAACGGCAGCATTCGCGACATTTCGCAGGCAGCGGGGGCGACCAGGGCCCAGGGTTCGCGAAACTCGACGCGGAATAGCACCACGCCGGAGAGGTGCATGCTGGCAAGCAGGTCCGACAACACATCCACCGAGGCCCGGTTCGGCGTTTCGGACAAGACTCTTTGCGTTTCGGTCATGGTCTCGCACTCCCAGCATGACTAGCATGATAGCAAGGCAATGTTCCCATCCAGTGCCACGGAATGCAGGGCTTGCCCGCAGTGCGTTAACTCAACTCTGATACTAGGAGAGAACACCATGAACACAACGCTGAACGAAGTCGTCGTACACATCAATGAGAGCGTCGACGAAGCCACGCTTGATGATCTAGAACAAGGTATCCGCCAGGATCCGGGTGTCGTCTCGGTGGGGCACCAGTCCAGCAAGAATCACTTGATGGTGGTGGTTTATGACTCGGAGGTTGCACGCGCATCCAACATCCTGCACAACTTCCGGGAACGCGGCTTGCATGCGCAACTGATCGGGATGTGAGGAAGCACAAGGAGAAGATCCATGACTATGACACCTGAAATGAAAGCCCTCAAAACCCGCCTGAAAGCGATGTGGATGGCGGGCGACTACGGTTATTTCGCAAAGTTTCTGGAGCCGGGGGCCATGGAATTCTTTCCCCGACTTGGCATCGTCCCGGGTGAGCGCGTGCTTGATGTGGCGTGCGGCGCGGGCCAGCTCTCCATTCCGGCTGCACGCGACGGTGCCACGGTAACGGGCATCGACATCGCCACCAACTTGATCGAGCAGGCACGGTCTCGCGCGGAAAACGAAGGGCTGGCGATTCGCTTCGAGGAGGGCGATGCCGAGGACTTGCCCTATGACGCCGCCGCGTTCGATGTCGTCTTCAGCCTGATCGGCGCCATGTTCGCGCCGCGGCCTGAGCGGGTTGCGGCCGAACTCGCCCGCGTGTGCCGGCCCGGCGGCCGCATCGTCATGGGGAATTGGACGCCCGGCGGGTTGGTCGGCCAGATGTTCAAGACCATCGGCAAGCATGTTCCACCGCCAGCCATCATGCCCTCCCCCGTGCTTTGGGGCGACGAGGCGACCGTATACGAGCGTCTGGGCGACAGAGTCGCCGACTTGCGGCTGACGCGGAAAATGTATCCGATGAAGTATCCGTTTCCACCGTCCGAAGTCGTCGAGTTCTTTCGCACCTACTACGGACCGACCAATCGTGCTTTTGCGGCGCTCGATCCCGATAAGCAAGCCGCCTTGCGAAGTGATCTGGAGCAGTTGTGGTCGGAGCACAATCAGGCAAGCGATGGTAGAACCGAGATCGAGGCCGAATATCTTGAGGTGGCTGCCATCCGTGCTTGATCCCGATTCCGGCTCCTTTTTATGGCTGACGCAGCGCGGTCTGAATTACACGCGAAGCCGAGCTTAAACACTAACTTGCGGACGCAAGTTCATGTGCGGCGCCAGTTGCGCGCACGCACGCCATTCAACCCGGAAAATCAATGCGCTACGTCGCACATTTAAAACCGGCTCTGTGCAAGCCCGCACAACTACGCGTCGATGCTGACAATGTCGGCCTGCTCGTCGGCCGCGAGCGGCTCTTCTGTATTGAGTTGATGCTGCAGCACGGCAAGGTCGGCGTCCGATGCGTCGTTTCCTGCGCGTGCGCGTTTGAGAATCCGCTCGCGCAGGGTGGCGACGGGGACGGGGAAATCGAGGATGTGGAATTCTACGTCGCGCACGCGCGCCGTTTCGCGCAGCAGGTCGCGCTGCCAGCGCGCGGTGAAGGTGGCGTCGACGATCACCGGCCAGCCGGCGTCGAGGATTTCTCCCGCCAGCCGCGCCAGGTGGTCATAGGTACGGCGCGTGGCGTCGGCCGCGTATAGATTCTGTCCGACGCCGGAGCCGCTGCGCGCCAGGGCGTCGAGCCCGGCCAGGCGCTTGCGCTCGACATCGGAGCGCAGACGGATCGCGCCCGGGGTCTGCATCAGGGTCTGGGTAACGGTGGTCTTGCCCGAACCTGACAGGCCATGGGTGATGTCGAGTCGCAAGGGCAGGGGGTGCGTCAGCGTGGAGGCCAGGTTCAGCAGCGTGCGTACTTCGGCGAGCGCAGCATCGCGCTCGGGGCCGCTGGTCTGCGCGCTGCGAATCGCACTCACCTTGGCGCGCACCAGCGCGCGGTACACCGCGTAGTAGCGCAGCAGCGCCAGCCCTGCGTAGTCGCCGGTCTGTTCCAGCCAGGCGTTGAGGAACAGCCAGGCCCAATCCGCGTGGCCGCGCTGCACCAAATCCATATAGCAGAAGGCGACCTCGGACTGGATGTCGATCCAGCGCAGCCCGGGGTTGAATTCGAGGCAGTCGAACACCAGCAATTGGTCATCCACCCAGGCCAGATTGCCGAGGTGGAGGTCGCCGTGGCATTCGCGCACGAAGCCGTCGCGCTTGCGCGCGGTCATCAGCGGGGTCAGGCGTGCATGCTCGGTCTCGCTCCAGCGCTGCAGGGCATCGAGCTGCTGGCGGTCGGCGACGTCGGCGAGCCGTGCCGCGATCTGCAGGAAATTCTGCTCCACCGGCTGCCAGACTTTTTCCGGGCTGCTCCATGGACTATCCGCCCCGGCGCGTGCACAGTCCTGCAGATGGAAGCGGGCGAGTGTGGTTGCGATGGCTTCGATCTGCCGCGCCGTCAGCCGGCCCTGTGCCTGCAGTCGGTCGAGTGTGGCATCCGGCGGGAACTGGCGCATTTTCACTGCGTATTCGAATGCTTCGCCGGCGCCGTTGACGCGCGGCGCGGCAGGCGTTCCGGTGATCGGCACCACACCAAGATAGATGGCCGGCGCCAGCCGCCGGTTGAGCCGCACCTCTTCCTCGCAGGCATGCAGGCGCTTGTCGAGGCTGCTGAAATCAAGAAAGCCCAGATTCAGCGGTTTCTTGACCTTGTAGGCGAATTCCCCGGTGAGCAGGAGGTGGGAAATATGGGTTTCGATCATCCGGACCGGAGCTGCAGCGTGGTCGTAGCAGGCGGGGCCGCTCAGGCTGCGGATCAGTTCAGGCTGGTCGTCGGTCGATTCCGGCATCGCAGAAATCCCGCTTCGGTCGGTCGTGCTGGTGTCGGACGGCTCACATTTTCGGGTGGCCTTCCTGCACATACTCCCTTTCGCGTTTTTCCTGGCACACGATGCAGCGCTTGGCGGTCGGGTAGGCCTGCAGGCGGGCGAATCCGACGTCATCCCCGCAGTCGATGCACACGCCGTATGCCCCATCCTTGATACGCTGGAACGCAGCCTCGATGTCCCGCATACCCTGAATCTGGCGGTCCAGCCTCGCCACGTTGAAATCCGCCAAGGCGTTGGCCATCGACTCGTCGCCCGTGTCGCCGGGCTCGCTGTTGAGCAGATCGATGCGATGCTGATCGCCCGAATTTTCCAGTTCAACGCGCACTTCGCGTAACAGTGCCTGGTTATCCTCGTTCAGCTTTTTGGTGAGTTGATCAAGCTGGGATTGGTTAAGGGGTGCCATCGAACCTCCTGCTCATGTACGGTTGTAAATACCTGCTTTTAATGTCAAGAGAGCAAGCTGCTGTTTCAAGCATAAGCCAAATCAGGACCTGCGTGTCCCGCTGTCCCTTTAAGTCCGACAGCCCGCTAGCACCCTGGCATAGCCTGACACAAAGCCTCGATCACCTGGCTGCGCAATGCGTGCCATTGGCGCCCCCCTTGATAAACGTGCTTCTGATTAATCTCCAGTTCGATACCGATATAGGCGTCAGCCGGGAAACGGCGGCGCAGGTAGGCGGTGAAGCCGTCTGACTTTCCTGCATAGGGGGAGTTGCGGCGCGCCTTCAACCCAGGCGCCTGTGCCTTGAGGTGGGTCTGCCAGCGGCGGCACAGTTCAAGCTCGCCGTATCGTGCCGGATCGTAGAGCAGGCCGATATCGGCGTTGCGGACGGCGCCGTCGAGTTCCGGCGCGAAGCTGTGGGAGGAAAGGTGGATCACCCGGCTGCCGCGCGCAATCGCTGCGGCGATCGCTGACTCGACCTTGTTTCGGTAAGGCAAATAATACTTTTCCAGTATCTCGCGGCGGACCGTAAGCGGCGCACTGCGTGTGGCCTCGGAGTACAGGCTCGGATGGCCGATGGAGCGGTTGAGATCGATCAGCAGGCGGCTGGTGGTGGAAACGAACAAGGGCGCGCTCAAGGCCCTGGACAACGCCCGGGCCAGGGCAAGCGCACCGGGATCGTGGCCTCGGTGGGTTTGCAGCAATGCCTCGAAGCCCGCGAACAGGGGGCGGTAGCGGGGCGGGATCCGGTTCCCGCCATGCTCGCAGGTGATCAGGACGTGATCCGTTTTAGCCATGGCATGTCAGTTCACGAACAGCCGTCCCGCTTCCAGGCAGTCGCACAAGTCGAGGCAGACAGACTGCAGGCGTTCTTTCGAGCGGTCCGAGCCCACTGCCCGCAGGATACGCCGGGCGAGTGGCCCGTGTTCCAGCATCACGCGCAGTGGTTCGCGCCATTGCCCGGAACGGTCCAGCGACGTGATTTCGATGAGGTGCCGCCAGAGTTCGCCGGCCTGGCAGTGCCGACCGGGAAAGCCCAACAGGTTCAGATAGCCGGCATCGTCGATCACCGCCTGATCGGCGTCGCGGATGCAGGCGTGCAGGATCTTCACCAGGGCATCGGTGCCGATGGCCTGCTGCACGGTGAGCGGCGACCATTTGCCATCGTAGATCGCCCGGATGACGGCAGTGGCGGCGGCGGCGATGGCGAGGTCGGCCTGCGGGCATTCCTGCACGTCGATCACCCGGATCTCGATGGCGTTGCGGTCGAAACGTGGAATCGCGCCGCGGGCATTGAGCCATTCGTGCTGCAGCACGCCGTGCGGGTCGAGCGGGGCGATGTCCCGGTACATCGGCGCCAGCACTCGGGTCTCGTATTCGGCGCGGCTGTTGACCGTCTCCGGGATCACTTGGCCGATCGCTGACGGCACGCTGCTGACGGCTGTGCGGTAGGCCTCCATGCGGGTGTCGAGAAAGCCGCTTGGCTTGCCGTCGGCGAGGGGCGAGCTCGCGGCCAGTGCCGGCAGGATGGGCAGCAGCTGCCGCACCGCGGCATGCAGGCGGGCGAACTCGTCATCATTAGCGAAGGGCAGGTTGACGTGCATGCTCTGCAGGTTGGCCTGGCCGTGTTTTTTGCAGTCGAAGATGCGGTCGTAGGCCTGGTAGATGGGCGCATGGTCGTGGGGCCACAAACGCGTTTCGGTGGCGGGGTTCATCCACGGATGCATGGCGGTGGGCATGAGGCGGGCGCCCATGGATTCCAGCAGGCGGTTGATGCTGTTGACTTCAGCCTGGAAACCCGCAGCGAGGGGTTCGAGCGCGGGATCGGGACGGGCGTTCTTGATCTCGACGAGATGCAGCACGATCTCGTTGGACCAGCCGAACTGCCCGCGCCCGATCTCCGATGCGCTTTCACCCGCAGCGGCACGCAGCAGCCTGTCGGCAATCGGCATGACCGCAAGCGTTTGCCGGTCCACGATCATGTATTCCAGTTCGATGCCGTAGCCCGCAAACGCATGCAGCGCGGGGGCGGCGCTCATCAGGTGTTCACCCGCTTGCGAGCCTCGATGCGGCGCACGAACGAGCCCATGATCTCGCGGTAGAGGGCATCCTTCAGCACGCCATCCTCGTTGCCGGCGTCGACGTTGGGATTGTCGTTGACCTCGATGACATAGCAGCGGTTGCCGACCTGCTTGATGTCCACGCCGTAGAGGCCGTCGCCGATGAGATTGGCTGCCTTGAGGGCGATCTTCACTACGTCTTCGGGCGCCTCGGCCACCGCCACGGCCTCAACCGGGCCTTCCTGGTAGCCCGTGCGACCGGGCTCGCGCTTGACGATCTGCCAGTGCCCGGCAGCCATGAAATACTTGCACACGAATAGCGGCCGCCGGTCGAGGATGCCGACGCGCCAGTCAAACTCGGTGGGCAGCCATTCCTGCGCGACGATCAGTTCCGACTTCTGCAGCAACGCATCCACCTTCGCGAGCAATTCCTGCTCCGTTTCCACCTTGGCCACCCCGAGCGAAAACGAGCTGTCCGGCTGCTTGAGGACGCATGGCAGTCCGAGACTGGAAATGATCTGATCCACGTTGTCGTGGTGCACCATCAGCGTGCGCGGCGCGGGAATGTTGTGGCGGGTGAGCAGTTCGGCGAGATAAACCTTGTTGTTGCACTTGAGGATGGATTCCGGATCGTCGATCACCACCAGACCTTCCGCGGTCGCCCGCCTTGAAAAGCGGTAGGTGTAGTGGTTGGCGAAGGTGGTGTCGCGGATGAACAGCGCGTCGAACTCGGGCAGCCGGGCAAGATCGCCGCGGGTAATGAATTCCACGGCGAGGCCCACGTCCTCCGCGGCCTTCTCGAATTTCTGCAGCGCACGCGCGTTGGAAGGCGACTCCAGGTTGTCTGGGTCGTGCAGGATGGCGAGGTCGAAACGCGGCGCAGGGCGCTTGCGCGTGCGCCGGCGGCGGCCCATGAAATACGCGGTGGCGGCCTCCACCACGAAGTCGTGATGCGGCGGCGGGATGTCGCTGGCGGCGATGGCGCGCACGCTGCGCAGGTGCCATTGATCGCGGTGACGCTCGAAATGCGCGCGCAGCAAGGGCGCCTGCAGCAGGCTGAAGAGCCGGTGGCTGAGCGCATCGTGGCGGCTCGCCACGTTGCGGCCGAAATAAATGCTGAGCTCGAAGGTGTCCGACTTGATCGGGGCAAGCGACTTCTGCACCAGCGCGTCGAGATCCTCGGTGAGCAGCCGCACCAGGTTCTGCGACTGCAGGTCTTCCATCGTGCTCACCCTGGGGAGCGGCTTGTGGCCGCGCGCCTCGGCCAGCAGGGAGACGTAGTAGCCCAGGCTCTGGTAGCGATAGGACCGGCACAGATTGAATACCTTGACCGAACGCCCCTCGCCATAGGCGGGATCGGTCAGGTAGGTGCGCGCCGGAACGACGCCCACGCCGGGAAGGTCGAGCGGCCAGTCGCGCGGATTGTCGACGACGATGAGGATGCTCACGCGGCCTCCTTCGGCGCCGCCCGCGGTGGGTAAATCACCAGCAGATTGGCGTCATGGGTGACGATGCCGAGCAGCACCGCGCCGATCACGCGATCGATGCTGACCCAGTATTCGTGCGACGGGCTGTAGGGGTGCCGCCAGTAGGGGTCGGCTACCAGCACGCTGCGCTTTTTGCGGTCATAGCCCGCGATCACGACGAAGTGCCCGGATGGCAGGCCGCGAATGTCGTCCGGCTCGTCGTCCGGCCCGTATTCCCGCGCCGCACGGTACAGGTAGGTGGAACTCAGGCCGGTGACGATGGGCAGGTTGCGGCGCAGCAGGCCGCGAATCAGCGGGCGCGAAAGATCGGTCAGGCGCAGGCGCCCACCCAGGCGCAGGAATTCCAGATAACCCTCGGTGACATGACGCAGTCTGGCGTCATTTTTCACCTCGCGCTGCCGCTGCAGGCGCTCGGCAATGTCCACCCCCGGCGCAAACCAGGTGGGGTCGAACACCGTCAGGTTGTAGGTGTAGATGGTGGCCTGGTAGCCCTGGCGCAGGGCATCGCAGGCCAGAAAGATCGCGAAGGTGCCGCCGTGCGTCATCCTATGGGTGCGGGCGATCACCTCCGGAAGGGGCACATCCGCCCCCCAATAGTTGTAGACGGCATGCAGGCAGGTCGGGCCGCAGGTCGTCTCGTCCGGTTGCGGCAGCATCTTGACGGGCAAACGCAACGTGATCGGATGCATGAAAGCAGGCCTCGCCCAACGTATTTCTGATCGATTTACCGGATGCAGCGGTGCTGGCAGTCTCGACTCCGGCAGGCCGGGCCAGAAGTGGCCCCGCCCGCACCGTCCGCATCAGCCTTGCCTCACGGGCCAGGCTGGGGGCCTAGCGTTCCCACACCACGCGCAGCAGGTTCTCCTTTTCGTTGTAGTGATACTCCAGTTCGCCCTGGTAGGCGTGATGCAGCGCTTCGCCGATGCCGCGGGCGAGATGGATGTCGGTCGTGGTGATCAGGATGCCGTCATCCTGATCCTCGATCTTCATGATCCGCTTCAGCGGATGCTCGGCCTTGGCGCGGGCTTCCTCGTTCTTCGCCATCTGCAGCAATTCCTCGCGATGATCCTTGAAGAACGAGCCGCCCACGGTCACATAGCCGGCCGGAAATTCGTCATGAATGCGATGACAGGCCGGGCACATTTCCTCGTGGGCCTCGGCAGGCTTCGCCAGCCATTGCCAGCGCCCTTCGTGGAACACGGCGCCGCATTGCGGGCAAACCGTGGGTTCCGGCAGCTTGTGCTTGACCTTATAGGTGTCGTGCCGGGTTTCCTGCACCATGCGGTCGCGCCGGACGGGATGGAAGTCAGTGAATCGGGTTTTCATTTTTTGCTCCTTGTTAATGACATCAAAAAAGACTTGCTTACATCCATTCCTTTTCCGCGACAGGACGCTGTTCCCCCCACAGCGCAGCCGGCGGCAGATCAAGCAGGGAATAGGCCCCCGCCTGGAGAAACGGCAACGAGCGTGCGGCGGCAAGCATCATCCGCGCAGCGAGTCCCGCCTCGTCGTAGCGGGCTTCCAGCAAAAACGAGGCATGGCTGGTTTCTCCCGATGCGGCGTGGCGTTCCAGCATCACGCCATGGTTGGTTTCTTCCAGCGCGGCGATACTGGGTACCGGGAATACCAGCGTCTGTTCATCGAGAAAGAGGGGATCATTGACGATGGCGATCTCCACTTCATCCGCGTCTGCCGAGGGTTCCAGTTCAACATAAACATAGCGCTGGAGGGCGCCACCCATGGATCTGCGTTCTGTCGCCAGCGCTTTCGTCACGCCCTTGATGCCCGCCGCGGCCAGGGTGTGATGCAGGCTGGACCCGGTATGAAGGCTGGTTTCCGTATGCCCGCCGGGCGCCAGCAGCGCAAACTGGCTGCGGAACAGGGAGAGGGCGCCTGGATCGCATCCCGCGCCGACGACAGCCGGCACCTTGTGATGCAGCGCGGCCCGATGGATTTCCGACTTGTGTCCGAGGAAGGCCTCGCCGTGGAGGCGTGCGCATTCCACCACGGGAATGCGGCTTTGCAGAAGCTCTTTTGCAATCCCCATGACCGCATCGAGCGGAACGCAGATGAGCGCGGCATCCACTTCATTCAGCTCGCTGATATGGGTCACGGCAGGCGCTTTCAACCAGGAAGCAGGCGCACTGCCGGGGCGCCGCACCACCCCTGCCAGCATGGTGGTCGGGTCGGAAAATAGGGCCTCGACGCACTTGCGCCCCAAGTTCCCCAGACCGATGATCGCAAGCCGTGTTTTTTTCATGTTGTTACACCGACATCAGATAGGGTCAGTTCCCGAGAGGCTTCTTTCTATTCATATTAGGACGCGGAAGGAACGATGAATTGTTTACTGTGATGTCTTTCCCAACAGCCTGACAATTTCACGCATGAAGGCGGGCAGGTCGGAGGGCTGTCTCGACGTGACCAGTTTGCCATCCACCACCACCTCCTTGTCTTCGTAGAGGGCGCCCGATGCTTGCAATTCCTCGGCAACCGAGCGGTAGCAGGTGGCGCGCCGTCCCTGCATAACGCCCGCCGTGATCAATATTTGCGGCCCATGGCAAATGGCGGCGACCGGTTTGTTGCTGCGCATGAAATCCTGCGCGATTCCAACGGCGGCCGGCTCCTTGCGGAGTGTCGCAGGCGCCTTGCCACCGGGAAGAATGAGTATGTCGTACGCATTCGGGTCGACATCCCGTAGTGCCCTGTCCACGGCAACCTCGTAGCCGTGCTTGCCATTGATTTTCCCCCTGGCAATGGAGGCGATGTCCACCTCCAGCCCTTCCTCCTTCAGCCGGTAGAACGGAAACAACAGTTCGCAATCCTCGAAATGGTCTGCGCTGATAATCAGTGCTTTCATGTCAGCTCCTGGGGGCACAACTGCGCAAGGCAGCCGGTGGAAACGATGGCCACGGCGGGTATCTCAAGAGTAAAGCGAGGCCTGCTAGGTTTTACGTTCCAGCGCAATTCCAGCCAGCTCAACGACAACACCCAGCACAAGCACCACCAATCCGGCCCACATTTCGGGTGCCAGGTACATCAGCACGCCACCCAGCACCACCAGAAACATGGCCAGAACGCGCCTCGAACGTCGTTTCCTCAACACGCTGAATGTTCCTTCGCATTGGTCAGAATAGGCTTCGCCACTTTTTTGTCTCCCTTGTTTGCCATCGGATAGGCATCCTGCACGTTCCGGAAAAGCAACCCAATCGCGGTCCAGGGCAGGGTGCTTGCTATTCGTAGCGCAGCAGTTCTTCGGCGAGGGTGTCTTCTCCAAAACGTTCGATCAGCGCGTCGATCTCCGACAGCAGCGTATCGTCCTCGTCGTCCTCCAGCTCGCCATCGCCCACCAGACGCGCACCCAGGCCGGCCAGGATGGCGTCTCTGACTGTAGCAAGCGTCGGGGGATTTTCGCGGTTCTCGTCTCCGACCACCGACTCGATCGCACGCGACAAAGGCTCGCTGGCGCTGGCCTGCACAAAATCGACGGCCAGTGCGGATCCGCCGAACTCCTCGATGAAGACATCCAGTTCGTCGAGTATCGATATGTCGACATCAAAGTGATGCATTCGCTCGGCTTCCTTGAAGTCGTCCGGCAACAGATCGGCGAGAAAGCGGCGCACCGCCATGAGGGTGACGGGTTGCTCGCATTCCGGATCATTGGCCCGGCTGCTGAGCAGTGCCGACAAGCGTGGGCTGACGCGGCTGGCAATATCGATGGGATTACGGATCATGGCGCTTCCTGCTTGTCTGGTACCACATTGAAAAGTGTGATTCATTAAAACCACTGCCTAATTAGATATATAGCAGATGGCCTTCCCGGCAAGAGTGGGCGTGGCTCGCCTATCATTAGACGATGGACAAAAGCCGCCCCCCACACGTTTCAACCCGGCCCGAGCAGGCCGCCGCCACTCTCGAGGCCAAGGTCGGCTTCCTGGCGCAGACGGACGCCTACCCTGAGGCACCCTCGCGGGTGGAGACCGTGGAGACCCACATGTCCTGGGTCTTTCTCACCGATACCCATGCTTACAAGCTGAAAAAGCCGGTGCGCTACGACTACCTGGACTTCAGCACGGCCGAGGCCCGGCGCCTGGACTGCGAACAGGAGGTGCGGCTCAACCGGCGGCTGGCCGCCGATGTCTACCTCGGCGTGATCCCGCTGGTGCTGGGCGCGGAGGGTCGCTTGAGTCTGGGTGGAGCGGGGGAGACGGTGGACTGGCTGGTGCAGATGCGGCGGCTGCCGGCAGAACGCATGCTCGATCACCTGATCCGCAGCGGAGCAGTCGAGCAGGCGGAAATCAGTCGACTGGCCCGCCGGCTTGCCCGCTTCTACGCCGCCGTCCCTGCCGACGCCATCACGCCGGAGGCCTATCGGCATTCTCTGGCCGGGCGGATCGAGGACAATTTGCATGCGCTCTCCAGCCCGGAATTCGGCCTGCCCCAAGCGGTGCCGGCGGGCCTCGCCCGCTTCCAGTTGAGCTTTCTGCAAAGCCACGCCGGTCTGTTCGATCGCCGCGTGAGGCAGGGCCGCATCGTCGAGGGCCACGGCGACCTGAGGCCGGAGCACGTGTGCCTGCTGCCGGAGCCGGTCGTCATCGATTGCCTGGAGTTCAACCGCGAGTTCCGCATCCTCGATCCGGCCGACGAGCTGGGCTATCTGGCGCTGGAGTGCGAGCGGCTGCACGCTCCGGAGGTGGGTCGCTGGCTGCTGGAAAGCTATAGCGAGGCGAGCGGCGATGCCCCGCCCGTCGCCTTACTGCATTTCTACCAGAGCTGCCGGGCGACGTTGCGCGCCAAGCTCGCTATCTGGCACCTGCGGGACGACGGGCGGCATCCGCCCGGCAAGTGGATCGCAACGGCCAGGGACTATCTCGAACTGGCGCAGCGGCATGCCGATTTGGCGGGAAACTGACGCTCGCGTGCTCAGGCGTACAGCAGCTCGACCAGCGAGCCGCCGCCGTGCAGGCGGCGAATGGCTTCGGCGAACAGGGGCGCTGACTCCAGCACTTCCACCCGGCTGCCCAGCAGCGCCGGCGGCAGCCGGAAAGGCGGGATGGAGTCGGTGACCAGCACCTTCTCCAGCGCCGGGTCGGCCAGCACCGTACCCGCCGCGCCGACGAACACGCCGTGGCTGGCCGCTGCGTAAACCCGGTTTGCCCCCAGCGCCTTGCAGGCGGCAGCGGCCCGTGCCAGGGTAGTCCCGGTGCTGATCAGGTCGTCGATGATGAGGGCGGTCCTGCCGCCCACCTCGCCCACCACCGCCTCGCCGGAAACCACGCCTTCGCTGCGGCGCTTTTCCATGAAGGCGGTGGCAATGGGCCGGCCGAGCACCCGGCTGAGAGCCTCACGAAAAGCTTCCGCCCGCTTGACCCCGCCCGCATCCGGCGAAACCACCACGATGGGCTCGTCGTCCTGCAACCGTGCCGCGAACCAGGCGACGAACAGGCCGCGGGCTTCCAGGTGCTCGGCCGGGATGCGGAAGGCATTCTGGTAGGCGGCCGGATTGTGCACGTCCAGCGTCACCACCCGGTCCGTTCCCACCGCCTCGAACAGCTGGGCGACATAGCGGCTGCTGACCGGGTCGCGTGACTTGGTCCTGCGGTCCTTGCGGGCGTAGGCCAGATAGGGACAGACGGCGGTGACCCGGGCGGCCGAGGCGTCCTTCAGTGCGCCGATGAAAAACAGCAGGCGGACCAGCTTGTCGTTGGCGCTCATGCCCGGCTCGCCGTAGAGCGACTGGATCACATACACGTCCTTGCCGCGCACGTTCTCCAGCGGCCGTGCCTTGTGCTCGCCGTCCTCGAACTCCCGCTCCTCATGGCTGGAAAGCGCCACCCCCAAAGCGCTGGCCACCCGCTCGCCATAGGGGCGACTGGCGTCAAGGGCGAACAGGCAAAGATCATCCTGTGTCATCAAACTGTTTCCTCATTGTTCGGGCGGGATGGCATCGCTTTCATAATATGCCAGACTCAAAAAGAGTATGTCCAACAAGAAAGGCGCGAAGCATGGAACCCAAGGAATGTTTTTACAGGGAGCAGTTCGGCTACTGCTGGCTGGAGGATGACCAGTGGCTGTTTCAGGCGGTGGATTTGACCGAGAAGCCGCTGGGCGAGCCGGTCAAGGTCGAATTGGGTAACCTCGTCTTCCATCATGATGAAGACGAAGAACTCCATTAAAACACCGCGCTAAACGCTTCGTCCGTATCGGGAGTCGGGAGGACGTATACATGAACGCTGCAACGAAGGCATCTGATCTGGAGCGCTGGCAGCCACAGCCGGGCGACGTCTTGCTGGTTACGGACATCCAGAACGATTTCCTGCCGGGCGGCAGCCTGGCGGTGGCGGGCGGCGACGAGGTGGTGCCGGTGCTCAACCGCTATATCGGCGCATTCCTGGCGCAGGGCCTGCCGGTCTATGCCACGCGCGACTGGCACCCGCAGGGGCATTGCTCCTTTCACGCGCAAGGGGGGCCGTGGCCGGTCCACTGCGTGGCGGGCACGCACGGCGCGGCGTTCGCCGCGACGCTCACGCTGCCGCCTGACACCACAGTGATCTCCAAAGCGACTTCGCAGGATCAGGAGGCCTATTCCAGCTTTCAGGGCACGGACCTGGATAGCCGCCTGCGCGCGGCCGGCATCCGCCGACTATTCATTGGCGGGCTGACTACAGATTACTGCGTGCTCAACACGGTGCGGGATGCCCGACAGCTCGGCTATGAAGTGTTCGTGCTGACCGACGCGATCCGCGCGGTGGACGTCCAGCCCGGCGATGGGCTGCGCGCCGAGGAAGAGATGGCCCGACTCGGCGCGTGGCGCATCAAGCTGAATGGCCTGGCTATATGAATCCTGCGACCAGCGTCCTGCTCACCGATCTCTATCAACTCACCATGCTGCAGGGCTATCACGACTGCGGCATGGAGGAGACCGCGGTGTTCGAGTTCTTTGTGCGCAGGCTGCGCCCGGGGCGAGGTTTTCTGATGGCGGCGGGGCTCGAACAATCCCTGGAATTTCTGGAGCAGCTGCACTTCACCCCCGAGGATATGGAATGGCTGGCGTCCACCGGCCGCTTCAGCCAGGCTTTCCTGGCCTCGCTGGAAAGCCTGCGCTTCACTGGCGACGTGCATGCCATGCCCGAAGGCACGGCGTTCTTTCCCAACGAACCGATCCTGCGCGTGACCGCCCCGATCGCGCAGGCGCAGCTGGTTGAGACGCGTCTGATCAACCTGCTGCATCTTGAGACCCTGATCGCCTCCAAGGCAGCGCGCTCGGTACTGATGGCGCCTGACAAACTGTTGGTGGACTTCGGGCTGCGCCGCGCGCACGGGGCGGAGGCGGGCCTGCTGGCGGCGCGCGCCAGCTATATCGCCGGCTTCAGCGGAACCTCGACAGTGCTGGCCGGCCAGCAGTTTGGCATCCCGCTGTTCGGCACCATGGCGCATTCCTTCGTGCAGGCGCACGACGACGAGGCGCTGGCCTTCGAGCATTTCGCCCATGCCCAGCCCGACAACGTGGTGCTGCTGATCGACACCTACGATACCGAGGCCGCGGCGCACAAGGTGGTGGCGCTGGCCCCCCGGCTGACCAGCGCCGGCATCCGCATCAAGGGCGTGCGCATCGATTCCGGCGACCTCGCCGAGCACGCTCGCCAGGTGCGGACCATCCTCGACGCCGGCGGCTTGCACGAGACCATCATCTTCGCCAGCGGCGATCTCGACGAATTCGCACTGCGCGACATGCTGGCCGCCGGCGCGCCGGTGGACGGCTTCGGCGTCGGCACCCACATGGATACATCGAGCGATCTGCCCTATCTCGATTGCGCCTACAAGCTGCAGGAATATGCCGGCCGCGCGCGCCGCAAGCGCTCCGAAGGCAAACAGACCTGGCCCGGGCGCAAACAGGTGTATCGCAAACATGATGCCGACGGCCGCATCGCAGGGGATGTCGTGACACTGGAAACCGACCCGCAGCCGGGCGAGCCGCTGCTCATTCAAGTGATGCGCGGGGGGCGTCCTCTGGCGCCCCCTCCGGCGTTGCAGGATGTCCGGCGCCACGCTGCTGAAAGCCTGGGCGGGCTGCCGGAACCGTTGCGCCGTCTGGAGGCGTTCGACTATCGGGTGGAGATTGCCTCTGCACTGCACGAACTCGCAGCGCAGGTCGACCACCGTTCATTACCTTGCCAGAGCAGCTAGACTAAAAACATGACTCAAATTTCGCCGCTTTCCCCCGATCGCCTATATCGCGCCTGCGATACCGATCGCTTCACGTTCACGACTACCGCCGAACTCGAGGATCTGGCCGAAGGCATCGGCCAGATGCGCGCCATCGACGCGGCGCATTTCGGCATCGGCATGCGCCATGCGGGCTACAACCTCTACGTCATGGGGCCGCCCGGCAGCGGCAAGCGCTTCCTGATCCGCCACTTGCTCGATCAGCGCGTGGCGGCGGAGGCCAAACCCGCCGACTGGTGCTATGTCCACAATTTCACCCAGCCGCACAAACCGCGAGCGATTCAGCTGCCCGCCGGCATGGGTGCGCGCCTGCATGCCGACATGCAGCAACTGGTGGCGGAACTTCAGGCCACGGTTCCGGCCGTGTTCGAGGGCGAGGAATATCGCCGCCGCCTGAACCAGATCGACGAGGAGTACGGCGAACGCCAGACGCAGGCATTCGGCGAGGTGGGCGACGAAGCCATCAAGAAGGGCATTACGCTGCTGCGCACCCCGAACGGCTTCTCGTTTGCGCCGGCCAAGGGCGACGAGGTGATGAGCCCGGACGACTATGACAAGCTGCCGCCGGAGGAGAAGGAACGCTTCGAGCGCGACATCGCCAGCCTGCAGGAACAGCTGGAAAAGGTGATCCGCCAGGTCCATCAGTGGCGGCGCGAACGGATCGAGCGGGTGCACAAGCTCAACGAGGAAGTGGTGCTGTTCGCCGTTGGCCACCTGATCGACGACCTGCGCAGCGAATATGCGGATTACCCGGCGGTGTGCGGCTATCTCAACGAGGTGCAGCAGAACGTCATCGAGAGCATGGACGAATTCCGCCATCCCAAGGAGGCCCTGGCAGGCCTGGCCGCCCTCACCGCCGAGCTGCCCAGTTTCAGCCGCTTTCGCGTCAACCTGCTGGTGGGGCGCGAGGCGACCGATGGCGCACCGGTGGTCTACGAGGATCATCCCACCTACCAGAACCTGATTGGGCGGGTCGAGCACGCTTCCCAACTGGGCGCGCTGGTCACCAATTTCCTGCTGATCAAGCCGGGGGCGTTGCATCTGGCCAACGGCGGCTACCTGCTGCTGGATGCGTTCAAGCTGCTGACCCAGCCGTTTTCCTGGGAGGGCCTGAAGCGCGCCTTGTCCACCCACGAAATCCGCATCGAGTCGCTCGGCCAGATGTACAGCCTGGTCAGCACCGTGTCGCTGGAGCCGGAGCCGATTCCGCTCGACGCCAAGGTGATTCTGCTGGGCAATCGCCTGCTGTACTACCTGCTCGCCCAATACGATCCGGAGTTCGGCGAACTGTTCAAGGTGGCGGCGGACTTCGAGGACGAAGTGGAGCGCAGCGCGGAAAACGACCTGCTGTACGCACGCCTGGTCGGCACCCTGGTGCGCAGGGACAAGCTGCGGCCGTTCGATCGCGGTGCCGTGGCGCGCGTGATCGAACACAGTGCGCGCCGTGCAGAGGATGCGGAAAAGCTTTCCACCCACATGGAGAGCCTGGCCGATCTGGTGCGCGAGGCCGATTACTGGGCGGCCCAGGAGAAGCGCGAGGTGGTGGCGCGTGCCCACGTCGAGCGCGCGATCGAGGCGCAGATCAAGCGCTCCGACCGCCTGCGCGATCTTTCCCATGAAGCCATCCTGCGCGGCATCCTGCATATCGACACCGACGGCGAGCAGGTGGGGCAGGTCAACGGCCTGTCCGTGTTCCAGCTCGGCGATTTCAGCTTCGCCCAGCCTTCGCGCATCACTGCCAACACCCGCCTGGGCGAGGGCGAACTGGTTGACATCCAGCGCGAGGTCAAGCTGGGCGGCTCGATCCACTCCAAGGGCGTGCTCATCCTGTCGTCCTTCCTGGCGTCGCGCTACGCCGCCGAACAGCCGCTGTCGCTGGCGGCCAGCCTGGTGTTCGAGCAGACCTACGGCCAGGTGGAAGGCGACAGCGCCTCGGTGGCGGAGCTGTGCGCGCTGCTGTCCTCGCTGGCGAATGCCCCGATCCGGCAGTCGCTGGCGGTGACCGGATCGGTGGATCAGTTCGGCCGGGTGCAAGCGATCGGCGCGGTGAACGAGAAAATCGAGGGCTACTTCGACATCTGCAGCAGGCGCGGCCTCAGCGGCCAGCAGGGCGTGGTGATTCCCGCATCCAACGTGGCGCACCTGATGCTGCGCCGCGACGTGGTGGAGGCGGCGGCGGCAGGGCGCTTCCACATCTACGCCGTGGAAACGGTGGATGAGGCACTCGAGCTGCTGACCGGCGTTGCCGTCGGCACACCTGATGCCGAAGGCAAGCTGCCGGATGGCAGCCTCAACCAGCGCGTCGCACAGCGGCTCAAGCATCTGGCCGAACTGCGCCGCAAGTATGCAAAGAAAGCCGAAACCGGACCCGGCGGCAGCCATGAGCAAAACGACGATTGAGCGGCATGCAGGCCTCAGGATCTGGGTGGCGCTGGACGAGTCACCGCGCAGCACCGCTGCGCTGACGGCCGCTGCCGCCCTGGCGGAGGAGCTCGATGCGGAACTGGCCGGGCTGTTCGTCGAGGATGTCGACCTGCAGCACCTGTTCGGCCTGCCCTTTGCACGCGAATTCAGCGTGCTGACGGGCGAGGGACGCCCGCTGTCGCAGGGGGAAGTGGAGCGGACCTGGCGGCGCCAGGCGGAGACCCAGCAGCGCCTGCTGGCGGAAGCTGCAGGACGCTTGCGCCTGCGCTGGTCATTCCGCGTAACGCGCGGCAGGGTGTCTGCAGAGGTGAATACGCTGGCGCAGGCGTTCGACCTGATCGTGCTGGGCAAGCGGACAGGCATCGGTGTCATGGCCGTTGCCCAAACCACGGCCCGGCTGGCCTACCTCCATCCGAAAGTCGGGCCGGTGCTGGTGCTGTTCGAGGATCTGTCGACATCCTCCCGCAGCCTGGAGACGGGCGCCATGCTGGCACGCAGCAACGGCGCCGAACTGGTGCTGCTGGTCAAGGACGGCGACGAGGACGCATACCGGGCCGCATGCACCGCCGCACAGACCGTGCTGAAGGCGCGTGGAGCGGCCGGGCGGTGCGTGCGCCTGAATGCCATCGAGGGGGGAAACCTGATTCAGGCGGCGCGCCGTGAAGAGGCAGGCTGCCTGGTGCTGGCCGGCCGCGAACGCTTCCTCAGCCAGGCCGGTTTCGACCGAATGCTGGACGCGATCGAATGCCCGGTTGTGCTGGCTCGATGACAGCTTGAATCCAGACACCCCGGCCGCGACGCTAGTGTGACCATGATCTAGATTGAAATGAAGAAAGAGGAGAAGCGTGATGGCCATCATTGGTATTGATCTGGGCACGTCCAACTCCGCCGCAGCCGTGCTGCGCGGTGGACGTCCCGTCATCATCCCCAGCGCAGAAGGGATAAGCCTGGGCGGCAAGGCCTTCCCCAGCTACGTGGCGGTCACCGCCGACGGTCAGATGCTGGTGGGCGAGCCCGCCCGGCGCCAGGCGGCCGCCAATCCGGAGGGCACGGCCACCGCCTTCAAGCGCAGGATGGGGCAGCGCGAAACCCTCCAACTCCGCGACAAGTCGTTCACCCCCGAGCAGCTTTCCGCCTTCCTGCTGCAGAAGATCAAGCGCGACGCCGAGGCCTTCCTCGGCGAGGCGGTCACGCAGGCGGTGGTCACCGTTCCCGCCTACTTCGACGACAACCAGCGCAGCGCCACCAAGGACGCCTGCAAGATTGCCGGCCTGGAGGTGGTGCGTCTGGTCAACGAGCCCACCGCCGCGGCGCTGGCCTACGGGCTGGACCGGCTGGGCCAGGAACTGCGGATCGCAGTGATCGATTTCGGCGGCGGCACGCTGGACGTCACCATCATGGAGTTCGGCAAGGGCGTGTTTGAAGTGAAGTCCACTTCCGGCGACACCCGGCTCGGCGGCACCGACATGGACGGGCGCCTGATCGAGGCGCTGGCCGAGCGCTTTCAATTGGCGACCGGCGTGGACCTGTGCGGCGACGCCAAGGCCATGGCCCGGCTCAAGGAAGCGGCGGAGATGGCCAAGATCGAGTTGTCCGCCGGCACCGGCACCCACATCAGCCTGCCCTACATCGCCGCGTCAGGCGGCGAGCCCAAGCATCTGGAGATGGACCTTTCTCGCACCGACCTCGAGCGTATCGTGCGCCCGGTGATCGAGCGTTGCCGCGGTCCGGTCGAGCAGGCCCTGCGCGATGCCGGGAGACAGCCGAAGGACATCGACCGCATCGTCTTCGTCGGCGGCCCCACGCGCATGCCCGCGGTGCGCGCCTTCTTCGAGGAAATGATGGGCCGCAAGGCGGAGATGGGCGTCGACCCGATGGAGTGCGTGGCCAGCGGTGCGGCCATCCAGGCCGGCGTGCTGGCCGGCGAGGCGGGCCTGGGCGAGATCGTGCTGGTGGACGTGACGCCCCTGACCTTGGGCGTGGAAACCCTGGGCGGCGTGGCCACCCCGCTGATCACCCGCAACACCCCGGTGCCGGTGAAGCAGACCGAGACCTTCACCACCGCCGCCGACATGCAGACCTCGGTGACCGTCCACGTCTTCCAGGGTGAGCGGCCGCTGACGGCGGACAACGTGAGCCTCGGCGAATTCAACCTCGACGGCCTGCCGCCGGCGCCCCGCGGCGTGCCCAAGATCGAGGTCACCTTCGACATCGACGCCTCCGGCATCCTCAACGTCACCGCCCGCGACACCGCCACCGGCAAGTCGCAAAGCATCCGCATCACCGGCTCCACCCGGCTCAACGCGACGGACAAGGAGCGCATGATCAAGGAGGCCGAGCAGTATGCCGAGGCCGACAAGAAGCGGCGCGAGGACGTGGACAAACTCAACGAGGCGGATGCCGCCTGCTATCAGGCGGAAAAGATGCTGGCCGATTTTTCCGACAAGCTCACCGACGAGTTGAAGGAAAGGATCCAGACCGCGATGCGGGAGACCAAGGAAGCCTTTGCCCGCAAGGACGCCGTGGCCGCCTCGGAAAAGGCCGAGGCCCTGAGAAAACTGCTCAAGGAGGCCGGTGCGGTGATCTATTCCCAGACCCCGAGTGCGGGGCCCTACGCCGAGACCAAATTCCCGGGCGGCAATCCGCCGCCTTATGAATCCTCCGGCGAGGCCCGGCCCTCCGGCTCCGGCCCGCGCGGCAAGGTGGTGGATGCCGAGTACAAGGAAGAAAAATAGCGGGGTGACGCCATTAATTCCGTTTCGCAGCGTGACTACTATGAGGTCCTGGGCGTCCCGCGGGACGCCGATGCCAAGACCATCAAGGATGCCTTCCGCAGTCTCGCTCTAAAGACCCACCCGGACCGCAACAAGGAGGCAGGGGCCGAGGAGCGCTTCAAGGAAATCGCCGCCGCCTACGCGGTGCTGTCCGACCCGAAGAAGCGCGCGCAATACGATGCCGCAGGCCACGCCGGGGTGGCGGGTTACAGCGCCGAGGACCTGTTCGGCGGCATCGATTTCCAGGACCTGTTTCGCGGCTTCGACCTCGGTTTCGACTTCGGCGGCGGGCTGTTCGATCTGTTCTCCCGGCGTCGGCGCGGCCCGCCCCAGGGCGACAACATCGAGGTGGACATCGCCATCCCGCTGGAGAAGGTGGCCAGCGGTGGTGAGGAGACGGTGCGCTACGCCCGCTACGCCCCGTGCCAGCGTTGTCACGGGCAAGGCACCGCCGACGGCAAGCCGCCCAAGGC
>DATMWS010000177.1:0-2753 GCA_035562135.1 Thiobacillus sp.
ACGCCGAAAGCGGCGCAGACCAGGAATCGACCTTATTCGCGGAACGGGTTACCCATGGTCGGCTTCAGTATCATTTTCCGGCCCTTCGAGTCGGCGAATCCCGAGGTGCTCGGCCCCGAGTGCGGTCCAGCTTAACAGCCAGTTCTTGGGCTTATGGAAATGTTTCGATAAGGCAGAGGATTTTTTGGCCCGCCGCCCGCGGCCTCGCCGTCCAACAAACGAGGGTTCATTGCACCAGACTGCCCGTTCCTTGCCGATGATGAAAAAGCGCGCCCGGCTAAGACCTGCAATAGGCTGATTGCGGCCAGTCAGGTTTCGCGGCTGGCTGACCGTACTCGACCCAAAACGGAAGTAGCAGGAAGTGAAAAGCTGCCATTCAAAATTCAAGTTCAGCGGTTGCCGAAGAAGATGAATCAAGAGCAGGGGAGTGCATGCCGAGGGTTGTTTAGCCAGAGCGGTCATCGCTTTATTTAATCTCTTCGGGTTCAATTCCCCGCTGCTTACGGCGAGGTGCTTTATTTATTGAAAACCTCTACCTGTCTCATCCCCTGAGACACTCCCCAGCGCATCCTATGAGTTCCAGCCAACCCACAGCAACCGTGTTCAGAGTCAAGCGATTTTCTGTTCCCACCGGGCATTATTTTTGATCATGGCATTCATGATGGTGAGTAACTTGCGCATACAGGCGACGATCACGACCTTGGTGGGTTTTCCAGCCTGCTTGAGGTGGTCGGCGAAAGCCTTGATGTTTGCGTTGCAGCGGATGGCGGAAACGGTGGCCATGTACAGAACCGCGCGGACATCGGCACGGCCGCCCCAGACAAAGCGTTTGCCGCGATGCTTGCCGCTATCGTGAGCCAGCGGTGCCACGCCGATGAGGGCGGCGATTTCGCGCCGGTTGAGCGTGCCCAACTCCGGGCACTTGGCCAGCAAGGTTTGGGTTGTCACGACCCCAACGCCGGGAACGCTACGCAACAAATCGTCCTTGGCACGCCAGACATCAGATTGCAGCAATCGCTGGGTCAAGTCGGTGTCGATTTCAGCGATGCGCTTATCCAGCCAAGTGATGTGCACGGTCAAGCTTTTTTGCATCACCTTGGACGCCGCCGTGCCAAGCCGGAGGGTTTCTTGAACCCGCATGGCAATCAATTGACGACGGCGACTCACCAGGTCATCCAGCGCACGGGTATCGGCATCCTTCAGGGGGCGGGCCTGCGGCCGGATGGCTTTGGCAAAGGCCGCCAAAACGGCGGCGTCGACCCGGTCGGTCTTCGCCAGTTGCCCTGTTGCCTTGGCAAAGTCGCGGGCCTGGCGGGGGTTGATCACGGCAATGTTCAAGCCCAAAACAGCCAACTCGCTGGCCAGGCGCATCTCCAGACCGCCCGTCGCTTCCACGACGATCAAGGTCGGCGATTCCGCCTTAAGCCGGTGGCCAAGCGCTTCGATTCCCGTGTCGTCGTAGGCGACATGCCGGGCTTCGGCGCCTGGATCAATGCAGACCTCCAGGGTGTCCTTGGAAATATCAATGCCAACAAACTTTTCCATGATGCTCTCGCTCCTTCCCATCCTTGCAAAATGCGGGCTTATTGGCCCATGCAACCGTTCGGGCTGTCAGTGAGAAATCGGCATGGCGCTCCTTGCTGTGGGACGGGCTTGGTAACCCGAGGGGACTGCGAGCTGCCACGCCGGCACAGCAAGTCAAAGGATTTGTGGCCAGTTCGCCTACGGCGAGCTGCCCACACGTTCCATTGACAAGTGCTCTATGCAACATATTCTTCAATACGAAACATACAAGGGGACTTCCGCCCCATTACATCGCGCCCATGCTGGGCGCACACCCATCATTCCACCGGGCCTGCGCAAGAGCTGCGCAGGCCGGTGAATTCCAACGTTAGACCCCTCAGCCGATGACCCAGCACACGCACTTCTCGTCGTACCGCGAGAAGCTCATCGAGCACCTGTTCCTGGGTGAGTTGCTCAAGCTCTCTTGGCTGAAGTACAACTGTTCGCTCGAGATCGCGCGGCCAGAGGTCGATAACTCGGGGTATGACGCCATTGCCGAGGCAAATGGGATCGTGCGTCACATCCAAATCAAGACGTCCGTCGTCGGTGGCAAGACCGCGAACCAAAAGGTCCATCTCAAGCTCGCGAGTAAGCCAAGTGCTTGCGTGCTCTGGATCTACTTCAACGTCGAAACAATGCAACTCGGGCCGTACTTGTATTTCGGCGCATCGGAACCTGGCAAGCCAATGGAAAGCCTTATCGGTCGCAAGACGGCCAAGCACACCAAGGGGAACAAAGATGGGTTCAAAGCAGACCGAGAGAACTTGCGTGTCTTGCCCAAGGGCGCATTCAGCAGTTTCTCGTCTGTCGAAGAAGTCTACGAACAGTTGTTCGGAGTGGTCTAACGACTAAGGCACCATGGAGCCGGTCTGGACGATGCGCTTTCCGATGAGGGCCGCTTCACCGGAACTGAAGGCTTGCCCCAGGACCGCCGCTGTTTCCGCCATCGTGTCAATACCGTGCGTAATCACGATCAATTCCTCGCCTGCCGTGCAGCAGGCCGCCAGAACCCGCTGGCGACCCTCGTCGTGCATGTCCAGGCTGTCCACCATCTGGTTGATCTCTAGTTCGATCGGCAGACTACAACGCACCCGCTCGATGATGTCGGGCAGATGGCTGTCCTTGAAGGTCAATTGCCCGCGGATGGCCTCGTAGCGCTTGTCGAAGGTTCCGCCAGTGCTGATTATTCT
>DATMWS010000178.1:0-2332 GCA_035562135.1 Thiobacillus sp.
CGCTCATCTCACGTGTGGACAACGGCTGGGCGGCGAGCAGCGGCACTGAGAGGAGCACGGCCAATGCGAGCGATCGCATAAGCCAATACGATAGCACCGGGAGGCTGTGGATGGCCCGGCTTGCGCCGGATTTACCAGCGATTCCGTAAGGCGCCTTTTCTTCGGGGGGAACAACCTGACTTTGCATGGTTTAGCTGGCAAAGGCTGATGGCGGGGTTCTGTATTTGCCCTGGGAGGATGGAAAGAGCTTGACAATTTGACGCGTGACAGTGATTTTCAGGGCTGGAGAGAATACTGCTGCGACGGCGTCCGAGCGGACACCGGAAAGGTAGGCGCAACAGATCACCGGAGATCCAAGGCTCGATCTCAACTGCTGTCCTGCGGAGCAGTGAGAAACCCGTAGCCCAAGCGCTTGGCGAAGATGTGAAAGCCGTCGCAGGGGCCGCGGGCGTGGCTGCGGACCTGGCGTTGGTAAAACAGCAACGACAAGGCATAGGCCAACAACCGGATCATGGTCAGCACCACCAAGGCGGTGCTTTGGTGCACGGCGGGATGCTTGAGGTGGCAATCGGTGGTGAGGGTCTGAAACACTTCGGCGTCAATGCGCCACCGGCTGCGACTCAGTCGATAGACGAATACTGGCGGGATCGAGCCCAGTTCGAAATTGGTGGCGTAGAAATTCGTGCTCTCTATCGACACCTCGCTTTTGACCTTCTTCACATGGTCGCCATCCTGGCTAACCGTGACCTCCCGTTTGCGATCCGTGCGCACCGTTTTCACCACGCGCACGCGACGGTCCCCGGCAGGCCAGTCGGCCTCCGGCAAGTGCCAGCAGCGAAGCTCCCGATTGGGATCCTCTGATTGCATCGCTGCGGGCGGCCCGGAGGTGAGGCGTTCGGCTTCATGCAGGAGTTCGGGCTGGTTTTCTTTGAGCGTGAACGCCCAGTCCAAACCCAGCGCTTCCACTGCTTTGACAAACGGGGCCTGCAGATAGATGGCGTCGCCGACGACCAAGTCCAGGAAGCGGCGTCCCAACCGGTCCACCAGATCCCGCAACAAAGCCAGTGCACAGGGCACTTCCGCCTCGCCGTCCTTCTGGAAACGGATGCCCAGAGGGATGGGGAAGGGTGTGCTAACGATGACCGCAGCGACGAGGCGATGGTAGTACTGAATGTCGGTGTGCAGTTCGCCGTGGACCTTATGTTGCACCTCGCGCTGCATACAGGCGTCGCAGCAGCGCGCGAAGGAACTGCAGATTTCGATGCCATCCACGGCGGCCACCACCAAGCCGCGAGACCAGTCCGAGCGCAACACGCCGTTGCGTTTGAGACGGCGTACGATCTGGCAGCCGAGGGCGAAGACCGGCTCGGGCGACTGCCGCTGGAGCGCATAGCCGAGGGTGTCGTCGCTGATTTTCCCGATCCGTTTGGCCAGGCAACCGCTGCGGCACTCCGCTTGGATTTGCAGCAGGCTGGAGATCTGCATAGCCGCCCCCAGGAAGACGGCATCAAACACCTTGTGCCAGGGATGCCGCGGAGCCTGTCGGCCTTCCGGTAGTGCGGCCACCAGTCGGGAGAAATCGAACACCTTGTCCAGGTAGGCCTCGAATCGGTGGCGAGACAAGTTTACTGATTCTCTTTGTCCTTGAGGAATCTCTTCAGATTGATACCGCGGATGGTGGCAGCGGCGGCATCGAAGCGGTGGCGCAACTCGACCTGCTGACGCACCTTGGGGACCAGCTTGGCAGGGACATTGAAGACCTTCGGCTTGCCATCGACGAGCACGGAGATCTGAGATTGCGAATGTAGGGTCTGGCCGTCGGCGCAATGGCAGTTGGGCCGGCCACACCGGCGCTTGCGTTCCACGAAGGAACCGGGGAGCATCTCCCGCAGGGTGCCGAGGCTCCGCATGAGCCTGCCGCGGGTTTCGAGATCGAGGTCGCCGGACATTTTCTTGCCTGACTCTAATAATAGTGTCAGAATCAGATCGAGTCAAGGCTAATCCGAGAAATGCAAAAATGAACCGAACCGACGGATCCAGGTAAACGCACTGTGGAGGAGAGACTTCAGGCTCGTGCGGTTCCGCGATTTACGGAATCGCTGGGCGCCGGTTGGCGCCGGTTCGCTCGGGGAGGTCGCCGCTCCGAAGACGTGGCTGGCTCGGGATGCCAGCACTGTTCGGATCTCCCGAAACCTCAATGCGTTGAATTGCGCTTGCGCTCGCGATCCGGCGTGTTCGGATCCTGCCACAGTCGCGGGAAGTCACGCGCCAGCGCCAGAATCTGCTCGCGTTGCTGCGCATCGACACGTGCGTTGTCGGCCTGGCGCTGGCG
>DATMWS010000179.1:0-12669 GCA_035562135.1 Thiobacillus sp.
GTGCAGCGCGTGCTGGTTGAAGGCCACGCCAGGAAAAATGCGGACGAGCTCGCCGGCCGCACTGATAACAATCGCATCGTCAACTTCGCCGGGCAGCCGCGCCTGATCGGGCAGTTCGTCGACGTCACCATCACCCAGGCCCTGCCGCACAGCCTGCGCGGCGAAGCCGTCATCCTCGAAAGCGCCCCCTCTTGAAAACCGACATCGTTGAACTGCGGCTGGCCCCGGAAGACAACCGGCGGCTGGCCAACCTGTGCGGGCCGATGGACGAAAACCTGCGCCAGATCGAGGCGGCATTCGACGTCACCATCGGCCGCCGCGGCGCCAGCTTCCGCTTCAGCGGCGATGCGGCGCAGGCGGAAAAGGGCGCACAGGCGATCGAGCATTTCTACAACCGCGCACACGATGAGTTGAGCCTGGACGACATCCAGCTCGGCCTGGTCGAAATCACCCGCGGCCGTGCCGACGAGGAAGGCCCCGCGCTGCGCACCCGCCGCGCCGACCTGCGCGCGCGCACCCCGCGCCAGGGCGAATACATCGAGCAGATCCGCAGCCACGACATCACCTTCGGCGTCGGTCCGGCCGGCACCGGCAAGACCTATCTGGCCGTCGCCTGCGCGGTCGATGCGCTGGAGCGCGAGCAGGTCAAGCGCCTGGTGCTGACGCGCCCCGCGGTCGAAGCCGGCGAACGGCTGGGCTTTCTGCCGGGCGACCTCACACAGAAAGTCGACCCGTATTTGCGCCCGCTGTACGACGCGCTGTACGACCTGATGGGCTTCGACAAGGTGACGCGGCTGATCGAGCGCCACGCCATCGAAGTCGCGCCGCTCGCTTTCATGCGCGGGCGCACGCTCAACCACGCCTTCATCATTCTCGACGAGGCGCAGAACACCACGGCCGAGCAGATGCAGATGTTCCTGACCCGCATCGGCTTCGGCGCGCGCGCGGTGGTGACCGGCGACCCGACGCAGATCGACCTGCCCAAGCACGTGAAGTCCGGCCTGGTGGATGCGACCGAGGTGCTGGGCGACGTGCGCGGCATCGCCTTCACCCATTTTCTGTCCGAAGACGTGGTGCGCCACCCGCTGGTCGGCCGCATCGTCGATGCCTATGCCGCGCGCCGCGCGGAAACGGAAGCACGTGGCAAGTCCTGAATTCAGCCTGTCCGTGCAGTTTGCGAGCGAGGCGGATGGGCTGCCGAGCCGCGCGCAGATTCGCCGCTGGGTCGCCGCCGCGCTGGAACATCCGGCCGAGATCACCGTGCGCATCGTCGACGCCGAGGAGGCGCAGGCGCTCAACCAGGACTACCGCGACAAGTCCTACGTTCCCAACGTGCTGACCTTCGAATACGGTGAGATTTCGCCCGGCGTGCTCGGCGGCGACGTGGTCGTCTGCGCCCCGGTGGTGGCACGCGAGGCCCGAGAACAGGGCAAGCCGCTCAAGCATCAGTACGCCCACATGACCATCCACGGCATGCTGCACCTGCAGGGCTACGACCATATCGACCCGGCGGAGGCCGACATCATGGAATCGCGCGAAATCGCTATACTGAAGCAGTTCCATATCCCCAATCCCTATTCTTCCTGACCGTTACCCCTATGGAGTCCGACAGTAGTCCCAAACCGAGCTTGCTCGAGCGCATCTCCCACTGGCTGATGCGCGAACCCGAAGACCGTGAGCAGCTGATCGAATTGCTGCACGGCGCCTACGAAAACAATCTGATGGATGCCGATGCCCTGGCGATGATCGAGGGCGTGCTGCAGGTGTCCGAAATGCGCGTCGGCGAAATCATGATTCCGCGCGCGCAGATGGACGTCATCGACATCAACGATGCGCCCGAAGTCTTCATTCCCCGCGTCATCGAAACCGCGCACTCGCGCTTCCCGGTCATCGACAAGGACCGCGACGACGTCATCGGCATTCTGCTGGCGAAGGACCTGCTGCGGCATTACGCCGAGTCCGACAGCGACATCCGCGGCATGCTGCGCCCCGCCGTGTTCATTCCGGAATCGAAGCGGCTCAACGTGCTGCTGAAGGAGTTCCGCTCCAACCGCAACCACATCGCCATCGTCGTCGACGAATACGGCGGCGTCGCCGGGCTGGTGACGATCGAGGACGTGCTGGAACAGATCGTCGGCGACATCGAGGACGAGTACGACTTCGACGAAACCGAGGACAACATCATCCGCGAGAACGAGGGCGTGTTCCGCGTGAAAGCGGCCACTGAAATTGACGATTTCAACCAGACCCTGGGCGCGCATTTCTCCGATGAGGAATTCGACACCGTCGGCGGCCTCGTCGTCTCGCGCTTCGGCCACCTGCCCAAGCGCGGCGAGTCGGTCAAATTCGATGGCTTTCTGTTCAGCATCCTGCGCGCCGACAGCCGCCGCCTGCACGCGGTGCGCGTGAGCCGTCTACCGCCGGAGGAGGACGCGCAGCTGCCGCTGGTGTAAGGGCCGTCACCTTTTGTAGGCGCACCCGCAAGGGGTAGGCCGTGGTTGTAAAGCCGCTGAAGCGGCAACAGCCACGCACCGCCGCCCTCGGCGCGATTTTCGTACGCACGCAATGACCACGGCATCGCGCCGAGGGCGGCGCTCCTACCTGTCCGTAGGCTTAGCGGAAGGGTTTACAGGCTGTGCCGCCGGTCGCCGCGTACCAATCCCGCCAGCGGCGCAATCCCGCCCTTGCTCAACCCGATCACCTTGAACAGCTCGCCCATCTCGGCGGGCGACACCAGCCGCTGCACCGCATTGGCCTGCGGCAGATACGCCGCCGCATCGGTGGGCGGCGTCTGCATCAGCAGCTCGGTGAGGCCGCTGTTCAACAGAAAACTCGCCTGGCTGGGGTAGCCCGCGAGTTCCAGTCCCGCCGCCATGCCCGCCTGTGCCACCGCGCTGAAATTGACGTGCGCGGTGAGGTCGCACAGCCCCGGTAGATAAAACGGATCGTCCAACGCGTGATGGCGGTAATGCGCGCGCAGCGTGCCCATGTGGCGCTGCGGGTGGTAGTACTCGCTCTGTCCGAAACCATAGTCGATCATCAGGATCAGGCCGCGATCCAGGCATTGCGCGAGCGAGGCGATCAGCGCGTCGGCTGCCAGGTTGATTTCGGACAGATAGCCGGGCGCGAGATTCAGCGCATCGGCGCGGGCGCGCAGCAGGGGGTCGGCGATGGGCCGGTCCTGCCAGCCGAACGCCTCGCCGTCAAGCACCACGCCGTGTGAAAGCGGCGCGTTTTCCGTCCAGTGCACCAGTTCCACCGGCAGCGCGTCGAGCAGCTCGTTGCCGAGGATGACACCGCTGAAATGCAAGGGCAGCGCATCCAGCCACTGCACCCGGCCGGCAAGCTGCGGCAGCTCTCGCGCCAGCATTTCCTGCTGGCGTTGACGCAGGTCGGCGCTCACTTCAAGTATCAGATAGCGCGACGGCAGCGCATTCAGGCGTTCCAGTTCGGCCAGCAGGTCCACCGCCAGCCGCCCGCTGCCCGCACCCAGCTCCAGCACCTCGCCGCCGGTCTTGTCCACGACAGGGGGTTCCGCCAGCACCGGCGCAATCGCGTGCGCCAGCGTGCGGCCGAACAGCGGGCTCAGTTCAGGCGCGGTGACGAAGTCGCCCGCCGCGCCGAACTTCATCGCGCCGGCGGCGTAGTAGCCGAGGCTGGGTGCGTAGAGCGCCGCTTCCATGTAGCGCGAGAAGGGGATCCAGCCGCCCGCCTCGTCGATCAGCGCACGTAGATGCGCGGCCACGCGCTGGCTGTGCGCAAGGGCGTCAGGGGTGGGGGCGGGCAGCATGCGGCGGACGAGTTCATGGATAATGCGGAATCCAGGGACTATAAGGGCGAACCCCGATGCAAGGCAAAGTGGTGTTGATTACCGGCGGGGCCAAGCGCGTGGGTGCGGCATCAGCGCGCCTGCTGCACGCGGCCGGCGCCAACCTGATGATTCACTACCGCAGCTCGGCGACCGAGGCGCGCGCGCTGCAGGATGAACTGAATGCCCTCCGCGCCGATTCGGTCGCGCTGATCCAGGCCGACCTCCACGACACCGGCGGACTCCCGAGTCTGGTTCACCAGACCGTCGCCACCTTCGGCGGTCTCGACGTCCTGCTCAACAATGCGTCGAGCTTTTATCCCACGCCGGTCGGCGACATCACCGAAAAGGACTGGATCGACCTCATGGGCAGCAACCTCAAGGCACCCATGTTCCTGTCGCAGGCCGCCGCCCCCGAACTCAAGAAACGCCATGGCTGCATCATCAACATCACCGACATCCACGCCGACCGGCCGATGAAAAGCTACGTCGTCTATTCCGTCGCCAAGGCCGGCCTGGTGGGTCTGACCAAGTCGATGGCGCGCGAGCTTGCACCCGAAGTGCGCGTCAACGGCATCGCCCCGGGACCGATCATGTGGCCCGAGGGCGACTCGAATTTCGACGAAGTCTCGCGCCAGCGCATCGTCTCGCACACCATGCTGAAACGCGCCGGCGATCCCAGCGACATCGCGCTCGCGGTGCGCTTCTTCGCGATGGACACGCACTATGTGACGGGGCAGATTCTGGCAGTGGATGGGGGGCGCAGCGCGAAGCTGTGATGAGTGACGTGCACCCGCTGATGGGGCTCGTGCTGTTGTCAGAAATCGTGGCCATTTGGTTGATCTGGCGGCTTTGGCGTTCTTCCGATGCGATGTTCTTCAAGATCAGCCTGACGCTCCTAGCCATGATTCCCTTGCTTGGCCCGCTGATGGTGCTCTGGATTGGCAACTTTCCAAGTTCCAAGCCCATGATATTGCGCGATATAGTTCCCCGTAAGACGGACTTTTATGACCGCTGGCGGCATGTTCTGGAGGCGCGGTCACCCCATCAACGTTTTAGGGGCTGGCATAACTTGATGACGCGTCACCGCGATGAAGAACCCTAAGCTTTTCTGTGCCTGACACGATGGTTTCTGAAGTTAACTGGACTGAAGCCGGCGAGAGCCGATCTGCCCGCTGGCGTGCCGAGAGCGGCGCGCCAGCGCCCAAGCGCGTGATGGTCGCAGATGACCGCCTCACGGCGGATGCGGCCTACCGACTGGCCAGCGAGGGAACCGCGCTGCTGTGGCGGGGCGACTTTCAGAATGCGCGTCAATTGCTGCAGGCCATGGCGCGCCGCATCGACCGCAAACCGCGCAAAGCCGCTTCGTCGCCGACGGAAGCTTTCAATTTTCATCGCCAGGCCCAATCCCAGCGTGCACGCACACTGGGGATGCTGTTGCTGCCCCTGGGGGCGGATTTCAGCATCCCCTTGCGACGCGCGCCGGATGTGCGGCAAGCCTGTGCCGAGGCGTATGGCACGAGTGGCGCAGAGGGGGGCGAGGTGCCCTCGGTCGTCTCGTTGCGTGAGTTGCTCGGCGTGATCGGCGCACACGAGTGGCGCAAAACAGGCGTTGAAATCCCGGCGCTGGGTGACCGTATCCACCCGCACTACGGCGTGTATTCGCCGGTGCGCGGCGAGTACGTGGGGCTGGTGACCGAGGCTCCGCTGCCATCATCGAAGCTGGCTTTCGACATCGGGACGGGAACGGGTGTGCTGGCTGCGGTGCTTGCCCGCAGAGGGGTCAAGCATGTCATCGCCACCGACCAGGACCCGCGTGCATTGGCGTGTGCGCGAGAGAATATCGCCCGGCTCGGATTGAAGGGACGGGTGGATGTTGTTCAGGCCGATCTGTTCCCGCAAGGCCGCGCGCCCCTCATCGTCTGCAATCCGCCGTGGCTGCCCGCGCGCGCCAACTCGCCGATCGAACATGCGATTTACGATCCGGAGAGCCGCATGCTCCTGGGTTTTTTGAACGGGCTGGCGGCGCATCTGGAGCCGGGCGGCGAAGGCTGGCTGATCCTGTCGGATCTGGCCGAGCACCTTGGGCTGCGCTCGCGGGAGTCGCTTCTCGCTGCGTTCGACGCAGCGGGATTGAACGTTGTGGGGCGGCTGGACACTAAGCCCACGCATCCCCGCGCCTCGGATGCGACCGACCCGCTCCACGCCGCGCGTGCGGCCGAGGTCACGTCGCTCTGGCGCCTCGCGGCACGTTAAGCATCAGGCATTGCAAATCAACCCATTTTAAATCAATCCAGTTTTTCAATCGAACCAGCGCACCACGCTTCACAGGAAACGCACCATGAACCCCCGACGCCATTTGTTTACCTCCGAGTCCGTATCAGAAGGCCATCCCGACAAGATCGCCGATCAGATTTCCGACGCCATCCTGGACGCGTTTCTGGCCGAAGAGCCCGAGGCCAAAGTGGCCTGCGAAACCTTCGTGGCCGACAATCTGGTGGTGATTGCCGGCGAGTTCAAAACCGTCCGCAAGGAACTGTTCAGCGAGATTCAGGGCCGCGCCGAAGCGATTGCCCGTCAGGTGCTGCGCGACATCGGTTATCGCGATGCCGAAACCGGAATCGACCCCAACAGCTGCGAAGTGCAGGTGCGGTTCAATCACCAGTCGATCCAGATTCATAAAGGCATCACCCTGGCGGGGGGCGACATCGGCGCCGGCGACCAGGGCCTGATGTTCGGCTATGCCTGCGACGAAACCCCGGACCTGATGCCCTACCCGGTCTGGCTGGCGCATCGCCTGGTGCAAAAACAGGCCGAGTTGCGCAAATCCGGGGCCTTGCCCTGGTTGCGTCCCGACGCAAAAAGCCAGGTGACCGTCGCGTACGAAAACCACCAGGTGGCCGGAATCGAAAACGTGATCATCTCCACCCAGATCGAGCGCGACCTCGACCCCGCCTGGGTCACGCAGGAAATCACGCGCGAAATCATCGATCCGCTGGTGCCGGTGGCGCTGCGCACCCCGACATTCAAGCTGTGGGTCAACCCCGCCGGCCCGTTCGAAATTGGCGGCCCCAATGGCGACACCGGCCTCACCGGCCGCAAGATCATCGTCGACACCTATGGCGGCTCCTGCCCGCACGGCGGCGGCGCCTTTTCAGGCAAGGACCCGACCAAGGTCGATCGTTCGGCGGCTTACATGGCCCGATACATCGCCAAGAATCTCGTGGCGGCGGGCTATGCGAAAAGATGCCTGGTTCAGCTGGCGTATGCCATCGGCGTGGCCGAGCCGGTTTCCCTGCTGATTGAAACCTATGGCACCGGAACCGTGCCGGATGAAAAGCTGGAAGCGATGGTGCGCAGCACCTTTAACCTGACCCCGCGCGGCATCATCGACAGCCTCGACCTGCGCCGCCCCATCTATCGGCAGACCGCTGCGTACGGTCATTTTGGGCGGGCCGAGCCGGACTTCACTTGGGAACGCGTCGATCGGGCTGAAAAGTTGGCGCTGTTTAACGTCTGACGCGGGTTGAAAAAACAATGCGAAGCTGAACGCTTTAGTGATGTTGATCCCGTTAATTTTTTGCGCTTACTACGCCTCAGGCACCTTTCCCCGGCTGACGCTTTCACCATCCCCGGGGCGCAGCGACCAGAACGACAGCGACGACAGGATCGTCAAGCCACCCAGCGTCAGAAAAGCGTAGTGCAGCGCAGTCGTCACCGCCGCGCGGTCGGTCTGCGGCAGGTCGCCCAGGTACCAGCCGGCGATGAGCGAGCCGCAGGCCAGCCCGAAGCTCATCGACATCTGCTGCATCGAACTGGAGATGGTGCTCGCCATGCTCGAATCGGGCGTGTCGATATCGGCAAAGGCCATCGAATTCATGCTGGTGTATTGCAGCGAATTGAAAAAGCCCATGGCCAGCCCCAGCAGCACGATCAGCCCGATCGGCGTGGCCGGGGTCACCAGTGTGAAGAGGCTGACAACGACCCCGATCATCACCGTATTCACAATCAGGATGCGCCGGTAGCCAAAGCGCGCCAGCACCTGCGAAGAGATGAACTTCATGAACATGGCCGCCGCAGCGGCAGGCATCATCAGCAGGCCCGACTGCCACGCGGGCATCCCGAGGCCGAGCTGGTAGAGCAGCGGCAGCAGAAAAGGCATGCCGCCCACACCCAGCCGCGTGATGAAGCCGCCCACCACCGACACCCGAAACGTGCGCACCCGGAACAGCGCCAGGCGCAGCAGCGGATGCGCCGTCTCGCGGGTATGCAGCACATACGCCGCCAGCAGGCTGAGGCTGAGCGCCAGCAGCACCGCCGCCGAGGTCGCGTCGATCTGATGCTCGCCGAAGATCTCCAGCAGCCAGGAAAGCAACGCCGCGCCGCTGCCGAACAGCACCAGGCCGACGACATCCAGCGGGCGCCGTGTATCGCCCCGGTAATTCGGCATGTAGCGATGCGCCAGCCACAGCGCCATCAGCCCCACCGGCACGTTGATGAAGAAGATGTAGTGCCAGGAGAGCCAATGCACGATCAGGCCGCCGACCGTGGGCCCGAGCAAGGGCCCGATCAGCGCCGGGATGATGACGAAGTTCATCGCCCGCAGCAGTTCCGATTTGGGAAAGGTGCGGATGATCGCGAGCCGCCCCACCGGCATCATCATCGCCGCGCCCACGCCCTGCAGAATCCGTCCCGCCACCAGCATCGGCGCATTCTGCGCCAGGCCGCACAGGATCGAGGCCAGGGTGAACACAGCCACCGCGATGCCGAACACGCGGCGCGTGCCGTAGCGGTCCGCCATCCAGCCGCTGACCGGGATGCACACCGCCAGGCTCAGGATGTAGCTGGTCACCACCGCCTTCAGGCTCAACGGCGTCACCTGGAGGCCATCCGCTATCGCCGGCACCGCCGTATTGACGATGGTGGTATCTAGCCCCTCCATGAACAGCGCCACGGCCACGACCCAGGGCAGGTAGGTTTTGACGGTGGAGGGGTTCATTATTGTGGGCGGGGAAAAGACGGTTTTTGGCGGTTCAGCCTAAGTTCACGAAACCGTGACCCGTCCCCGGTGGCTTCTTTGATTCGAGGCAAAGACTACGCCGCTCGATGTCGTTCAACGTACTCGCGCAAGGCTTCGTCCATGCGCGATTGCCAGCCTTCACCCGTGGATTTGAAATACGCTACCACCTCGGGGCTGTAACGAACCGAGACCAGCAGTTTCTTGTTCTCGGATTTGGGGCGTCCGCGCAGCGTGCGCATGGGCACCATGTTTTTCAGTTGGTTCGGCGTGAGCGGCTGGGCATCCGGATCGTTCCGGGCTGCTGCTGTAATCGCCTTGTCTTCTTCCACCGTGGGCATCGCCACGGCAGGATGTTTAGATGTTTTCGACATAATGTTTCACCTCACGACGATTGGCGCGGCGCAGGCTGATGATGCGTCTTGCCCTGCCGCGATCAACAAAGGCCACGTGAGAGAATTCCGGTGTTCGGTGCGAGCGCGATCATCCGCGCCTCGCCATAATCGATCCGTTCATCCTCCCACACCAGCGCGGCCTCCCAATCGAGCTCGACCGCCATTGCCAGCGAAACGCCATGCTTGTCCTGATTCGCTAAATCCTTGGTCGGGTCAAACTCGATGTGCATGGATTTAATGTAGCTACATTAAATCAGACGGTCAACCGTCGAGTACAGATAATCGTGTCTGACCCCATTTGCTCCCAGTCCCAGGAAATGGAACAGTTCCAGAAGGATTTGCTGAACTCAGTCCGCCAGATGAAAGCGGGCAAGGGCGCCCGGAAAACCCAGGTGACCCTGTCGCCCATCGCCGAGGCACGCAGCCGGCTGGGAATGTCGCAATCCGAACTGGCAAGCTTGATGGGCGTGTCTACCCGCACGCTGCAAGACTGGGAGCAAGGCCGCCGCAAACCCACCGGCGCGGCGCAAACGCTGCTTCGTGTTGCGATTGCGCATCCGGAGGCCTTGCTTGACCTGAAGGCTGCATAGTGCGGGCGGCGGCAGCGTAAGTCGGGCGTCGCGTATGTGTTATTGCAAGACCTGCCCCCGAGCCTTTCCGAGCCTTTTTGTTCGGTCAAGCAGTGTCCGCCACACGACGGAGGATGACGTGTGTTTCTCCGGTGTCGGCCATCTTATGCATTTCAGTAGAGAACTTCATGCCATGAACAGACTGCGGCGCAAATGAAGCAACTTGCGAGATCACCTCACCCGTAGCCGCGTGGCGGTACTCTGCGGTGGCCACGAGTGGCAGGAGAGTCTGTTTTAAACGGATGTCGCCATCGAAGAGGATTGCGCACACCTGGATTGGACCTTCAACTGTCTCGATTATGAAATGATCGTCGTCAGTGTAGTTGGCATGCAGGCGGATTTTCTTTTCTGGTCCATTTGCAACCAAGTCATCAAGCAGTCCATTAATGCCTGCGGCCGCGCTAGAGAACGCATCTGCCGGCGTGGTTGTGTCTCCGGTCTTTGATGACTTGAGAAACGCTGCGGCCCCGTCCACTTTTGATAAGACTTGCACAAGAGCACGTTGCCTTTCTTCACTTTCAGATTCGCCGATCTCAATGGACGCGTGGTTGAGCGTAGTCAGTCGTTCGATGCAGTGAATATGGCGAAGGGGAAGCCAATCCGAAAATTCATCGGGCGCTAGCGCTTTTACTTCTCTCAATTCTATGCCTTGAGCAAGAGCAAACTCGGTGGCTCCGGTGGTAAAACCGGTGGTTGAAACTGCCGTCACCTTGTTGAAGCCGAAACGCGTACGCCGGCCGACCAGTTGCTCGATCCATGAGCCCGGTGCAGGCCCACTTGTAGGACGATCACGGCATTCTATTAGCCATGCGATGGCCGTTGATCCGACCTTACCTCGTATTTCAATATCGAATTCAGCGATCTGAATCCCTTCTTCATTGAAGACGCGTTCATTTGTGGCTACCGTGAAGCCTTCCGGCAACAGTGTTTTCTCCACGTACGCGACCAGGGCCTCAAGTTGTTTACCATCCGCAGCCATATGTGTAGCCCATTTAATTTTGCCGGCGAAATCGCGTGAACTAAGTTCATCCCAACTGCTTGTACGACCGATACCACTCCACCCACTTCCCGATCCCGTATTCCAGCGTCGTCGCCGGCTTGAACCCTGTATCGCGAACCAGCTCGTCGATATCCGCGTAGGTGGCCTGCACGTCGCCGTCCTGCATCGGCAGGAAATTCTTTTTAGCGGTCTGGCCGAGGGCGGCTTCGATGGTGCCGATGAAGTCCATCAGCTGCACCGGGGTGTGGTTGCCGATGTTGTAGAGGCGGTAGGGCGCGTGGCTGCTGGCGGGGTCCGGATTCTTGTGGTCGAAATTCGGGTTGCCCTGCGGGATGCGGTCGAGCACTTTCACGGTGCCGTCGGCGATGTCGTCGATGTAGGTGAAGTCGCGCATCATGTCGCCGTGGTTGAAGACGTCGATGGTGCGGTTTTCCAGGATGGCGGAGGTGAACAGCCACGGCGACATGTCGGGCCTGCCCCACGGGCCGTAGACGGTGAAGTAGCGCAGGCCGGTGGTGGGCAGGCCGTAGAGGTGCGAGTAGGTGTGCGCCATCAGCTCGTTGGCCTTCTTGCTGGCGGCATACAGGCTCACCGGGTGGTTGACCGGGTCGTGGGTGGAGAATGGAATCTTGGTGTTGGCGCCGTACACGCTGGATGAGCTGGCGTAGACGAAGTGCTTGACACCGTGGTGGCGGCAGCCTTCGAGTAGGTTGGCGAAGCCGACGATGTTGGACTGCACATAGGCGTGCGGATTCTTCAGCGAGTAGCGCACGCCGGCCTGCGCGGCGAGGTTGATGACGGCGTCGAAGTGACCTTTCTCGAACAGGTCCTCCATCATCATGCGGTCGGAGATGTCGTCCTTGAGGAAGCGGAAGTTGGGATAGGGCTTCAGTTGCTCCAGTCGCGCCAGCTTGAGCGCCGGGTCGTAGTAGTCGTTGAGGTTGTCGATGCCGACGACTTCGTCGCCGCGTTTGAGCAGGATTTGCGCGACGTGCATGCCGATGAATCCGGCGGCGCCGGTGAGCAGGATTTTCATTGTTTGGCCTCCAAGGTGGCATCGATTCTAGCACCGCGCCCTTTACAATCCGCTGATGCCTAACCCCCGCCTGTTACTCGACTGGAGCCTGTATCGGCTGGCCCTGCTGCTGGCCGCGCCGCTGATTCCGCTGCGTTTGCTGTGGCGCGGGCGGCGCGAGCGTGGCTATTGGCAGCACTGGAATGAGCGGCTGGCGCTCGGCCCCGCACCGGTCACCGGCACGCTGTGGATCCATGCGGTGTCGGTCGGCGAGATGCGTGCGGCACAGCCGCTCATCGCTGCGCTGCGCGACGCGCATCCGGAAGCGCCCGTGCTGCTCACATGCATGACGCCGACCGGGCGCGCGACTGCCGAGTCTTTGTACGGCAGCTTCGCCCGCATCGCCTATCTGCCGTACGACTATGCATGGCTTGCGCGGCGGTTTCTGCGCCGGGTCAAGCCGCGCGTCGGCATCCTGATGGAAACCGAGTTGTGGCCCAACCTCATCCACGCCGCTGCACGCGAAGACGTGCCGCTGGTGCTGGCGAACGCGCGGCTGTCGGCGCGGTCGGCGCGCGGCTACGCGCGACTGCGGGGGCTGACACGGGCGTGTCTTGAACGGGTGGCGCTGGTCGCCGCGCAGGCCGAGGCCGACGCGGCGCGGCTGCGCAGCCTGGGCGCGATGACGGTTCAGGTTACCGGCAATCTCAAGTTCGACATCGCGCCGCCGGAAGCGCAGCTCGAACGCGGCATGGCTTGGAAAATGAAATGGGGACAGCGGCCGGTGCTGCTGGCAGCCAGCACG
>DATMWS010000180.1:0-10609 GCA_035562135.1 Thiobacillus sp.
CCTTCGTCGGCGCGCAGGTATTTCACCGGCGCGGGCAGATTGATCGGGCGCACGCCGCGCCAGCACAGGCGCACCACGGCCTCGGGGTCGAAGTCGAAGCGGCGCATCCAGCGCTGGCCGCGCATCACCTGGCGCAGCGGCTCGATGGGATAGACGCGAAAGCCGTAGAGCGAATCGCCGATGCCCGCCCACAGGGTTTCCAGGTTGGCCCAGCCGTTCGAAATCTTGCGCCCCTGCACGCGCAGCGCGGGGGCATCGGCATCGAACACCGGCTTGCCGAGGATCATCGCGGTGGAGGCCTGTTGCGAGGCAGCCATGAAGGCGGGGATGAGATCGGCCGGGTGCTGGCCGTCGGAGTCCATCGTCAGGGCGTGGGTGAAACCCTGCCGGGCGGCGAGATCCAGGCCGTGCAGCACGGCCGCACCCTTGCCGCCGTTTTCGGGCAACACCAGCACCTTCAGGTGAGGATCATTCGCCGCCATGTCCTGCAGGCCCTCGGCCGTGCCGTCGGTGCTGCCGTCCACCACCACCCACACCGGCGCCCAGTGGGCGCGGGCGGCGCGCACCGTGTCGTAGACCCGCGCCCCCGGGTTGTAGCTGGGAATCAGCACCAGATGGCTGGCGGAGGCGTTCCTATCCAGTACCATCAGGTGGGCCGGACCGCGCCGGATCTCGCTGCCTGCGGGTCGTCGTGCGGCAGGAAACGCGGGGCATCGCGCAAGCTATCGATGAAGTAGCGCTCCAGCGCCTCGGTGAAGGCCCCGGCCTTTTTCGGCGGGTCGAAGCGGCGGCCGAGCCGGATACGATAGGTGATCGGCATCGTCGGGCGGCGGAACAGCGGCCAGCCCTTGCTAAGGTAAGCCGAGTCGGTCTCGATGAACACGGTCTGGATCGGCACGCCGGCACGGCTGGCGATGAGTGCGGTGGTGCCCTTGCAGGCGTTGACCGGCCAGCGGGTGGTGCGGGTGCCTTCGGGGAAGAGCAGCAGGTGGCTGCCGTTCTTCAGTTCGGCGACGGCCTGCCGGGTCATGCTCAGCTGCGCGTCGTTGCGGATGTAGCCGGCGAGGCGGGCCCCCGCGCCGAGAAAGACGTTGTCGACGATGTCGGCTTTCATGATGCAAGCCATGTTGGGCAGGCGCGAGATGACCATCACGGCATCGAGCAGACAGGGGTGGTTGGGGGCGATCACCAGCGGGCCCTCGGCGCGCAGCGCATCAAGCGCGCCGAGGTCGAAGCGGCAGGCGCCGATGAGGGACAGCGCGCCAAGGTAGAGGCGAAAGCCGGTGGTGATGGCCAAGCGCCCAAGCGGATCGGCCCAGCGTTTCGGCAGCAGGTAGAAGAGCGGCACGGCGAGCAGCGACCAGGTCAGCGAAATCGCGCCCAGCAGAACCAGGCCGAACCACAGGGCAAAATATTCGTAGAGCCGATGCAGCGCGCGTCGCGGCAGGCTGGGCAGGGTAGCCATGGTTGCGTTCACTCGACTGCCTCGACGTGGGTGGACGATTCCCCGAGGATCCACGCGATGCCGACACCGGCGGCAAGGTAATGTTCGCGCTTGACCAGCGGGCTGTCGATGAAGACGGCGCCCTTGAGGCTGTCCCAGCGCGCAAACGCACCCAGCCAGTATTTCGGGTAGCGCTTCGACACCGACAGCAGGAACTGGCTGCCGGCGTAGCCGCCCTTGGCATCGAAGGCCGGGCGGTCGGCGGTGGCGTATTGCGGCGCCACCGAATAGAAATACTCATGGTTGCGCTCCGACCCCACCATGGGCCCGGCGAGCAGCCCCAGATTCCATCCGGCCAGTCCCGCGACATCGCTGATGTCGAGGTTGAGGCGCGGCGAGAACACCCAGCCGATGTCGTCCATTCCCTCCTTCACGGTGACCGCGGTGCGGACCGGCAGGCGCAGGTCCAACCGGGTGCGCCGGTCTGGGGTGCGCCACAGGTTGAGGTCGAGCGAGGGGCCGAGCTCCACTGTCGGCTGCAGATCGGGCATGCCCTGGCGGGCCTGGTTGTCATCACTGTTCACCGGCAGCGAGGCGCCGACACTGACACTGAGTTCGATGCGGTCGCTACCGAAGAAGGTGCCGCGAATGCCGTTCCGGTCCGCCTTGAGAAACGTGCCGCGATAGACCAGGTAGGGAAAAGGGATGGCGTAGAGGCTGGATTCGTCCGAACCGCGATAGTCCGGCAAGGACAGGGCGCTGATGCCGGCGCCCAGCTCCCACAGGGGTTTTTCCGCGGCGAAACTGTGGCCGGCGGGAAGGCCGGCGAGCAGCAGCACGGCGAGGGAGGTCAGGCGACGATGGAGAGACATGGCATGTTCCCTGTTGAAATACCCGCTTGGCAGGGGCCAATGGCATGGCCGCCCGAGGCCTCGATTTCGACCAGCAGGTCGGCGCGGCACACATCGGCCTGCAGAAACACAACCGACACCGGGGTGCCGATACATTGCGCCATTTCGCGGCGTACCGTGGCCAGGTTTTCGGCATGGCGGACGTAGACCTTGTAGGCAAGGCTGTCGAGGCGAAAGTCGGCACCCGGCGCCTGGCGGTTGGCCTCGGTGACGATGGCCGCGATGTTTTGCAGGCATTCCCGCGTCTGCGCCGCCACATCGCCGTCGTGCAGGGTCTGATGACCGACGATGCTGGCGGTGCCGGAGATGAACAGCATGTCGCGCCCCCCCAGCTTGACCAGCCCGGCGCGCGAGAAGGTCGGGCTGCGCGGGCCGTACTGGCTGGGGTAATGGTAGGCGCTGACCTGGCGCGGGTTCTCGACGCTGATCACGTTCGCCCGCGCCGCCAGGAAGGCAATGTGGAGGCCACCGCTGGCGGAGCCCAGGGCGCAGGCGGCGGGTACATTGCCGATCACCGAGCGGCCGTGGGCCAGGAAGGCATCCTGGCGGCCGATATTGAACTGGCGATAGCGCTCCTTGTGGTGACTTTCCTGGTTGATCGCGGGGAAATAGTTCCAGAAGCGCAGGGCGTGATAGCCGCGGGCTTCGAGCAGTTCGAAGATGGACGCGTAAGCCGCTTCGGTCGTCGCCTGCAGGGGCGGGCGCGCATCCCCCGCGGCTTCGTCGAGACTCATGGAGCCAAACAGCAGGGTTTCGCCCTGACGGTAGCGGATGGGGCCATGCCGGCCGGATTGCAGCGGCTCCGCGCTATGCCAGACTTCACAGATCGCCTCTTCCCCGGCCGGCAAGACCATGTCCACGGCCAGCAACGGCAGCTCTGCCATACCGGGAATGGCACTATCGAGCAGGAGGGCAGGATGGGAAAAACAGGCGCCGCCCAGCACGCCGCCCTGTCCGTCACCGGCCAGGCAGGAAAGTCGGGACGCGGGCAGGATCTCCAGCCGCAGAATCGCTTCCGCAGGAATCATTAGCCGCCAGTTCCTTCCGGCGCTTCTGCATAGCGGATATTCACCCTGCGCCGCTTCCATGCCATGAACGTGCGCTTCAGATGGGCCACGGAAGCGATGTAATAAATGACCTTCAAGATTCGCAGCGAGCGCCAGATGGGCGTTTTTCCATAGATGTCGCCAGCCAGCACCGACAGCAACGCCTCCTGGACCCGGAAGACATTGCTGGGCGACATGAACAGGTCGCGCATGGTGGGATTGGTGACGCGGTAAATGAACCAGGAGAATTCCTTCGGCCCGTGCTTCATCATCTTGTCGAATTGCTTGAGTGCCGCCGCTGCCTTTTCCGGCTGGCGCAGACAGGTGTCGACCGCCTCGGCGCCGACGAAGGCGCTGTTCATGGCCAGCATCACGCCGGACGAAAAGACCGGATCGATGAAGGCGTAGGCATCGCCCAGCAGCAGGTAATTGGCACCATGAGTGTGATCGCAGCTATAGGAAAAGTTGCCGGTGGCTTCGACGTCCGAGACGAGTTCGGCATCCTTCAGCCGCGCCGCCAGGGCGGGACATTGGGCGATGAGGTCGAGGAAAAACTCCCGCACCGGTGTCCGTCGGGTTTTCAGGTGGGCGGGCCAGATCACCGCGCCAACGCTGGTGGCGCCGTCGGCGAGCGGAATGAACCAGAACCAGCCATGTTCGAACCAGAAGATGCTGATGTGACCTTCCTTCTTGCCCGCGTGTCGCTGGGCGCCCCTGAAGTGGCCATAGAGCGCTGCGCTGTTGTGCCTGGGGTTGCGCTGCTTGGCCTTGAAGCGGTTGCCGAGGAAGGTGTCGCGGCCGGAGGCGTCGATGAGGAAGCGGCATTGCCAAGTCTCGCAGCGACCGTCGTCGTGTTCCGCCCGGACGATGGCGCCTTCATCGTTTGGCAGGAATTCCACGTCGCGCACGCGGCAGCCTTCGATGACATTGGCGCCTTTGCGCGCGGCATTGCGAATCAGGATCTCGTCGAACTCGGAGCGGCGCACCTGGTAGGCGCTTGGCATCGACTTGTCCCAGGCGTCGGCGAATTCGAAGCTCTGCTGGTGTTCATGCCAGGGGGAGATGAATTCCGCCCCCCACTTCTCCATGCCGATGGCCGCCACCTCGGCGCGCACGCCCAGCTTCTCGAACAGCGGCAGGTTGGCCGGCAGCAGGGACTCACCGATGTGGAAGCGGGGATGGTGCGCCTTCTCCAGCAGGGTGACCCGGTGGCCCTTTTCCGCCAGCAGGGTGGCGGCGGTCGAGCCGGCCGGGCCGCCGCCGATCACCAGGACATCACAGCGGTGTTCGGCAGGGCCGGTGGACATGGAATCGTGCGGCATGAGACTTTCCTCGGATGACGGCAGCACTGCGAAAGGCTCTTGTCCGCATGAACTGAAAAAACTGACGAATTTTACCCAAACAACCCTCGTTGCTGTTGGTTCATTCACCCGTGCCGGTGTTGATGTTGGGTATCGAAAATCAGGCCCGGCGCGGAGGCGGCGTGTAGAGGGGCATGGCGTTGAATCAGTCAGGGTCGTCGCAGCTCGAAGTCATTGCGCGCCTATTTCGCCTCAAGGGCCGGCCTTTTCTGCTTGCACTGAGCGCGCGAACCCAAACACCCTGCGTAAAAACTGCTTCACCAAGGAGGCGAAGGGCTGTTATTTTTACGCCATGGAAGAACGCTTTTATCGTGAACAGGAAATTGCAAGGCTGCCGGACTTTCTTCCGGCCACCACCTACAACCTTGCGCACACCCTGCTGGCGCGCGCCGGCCAATGTCTTTTCGTGCCGATCCGCAGCCTGCAGTACATGGCGGTGCTGGATGCCGAAGAATTCATCTTCGTCGACAGCCAGAACAAGGCCTGGGTCGAACTGGCCTGGCAGCATTTCCGTCCGCAAGCGCGCAGCGCGCTCGACGAACGCGTGCCGTTCGAGGTGGTGCATTACGCGCCGCAGGCCGCAGAAACCATGAAGCGCCTGCCGGGCGAGTTTCACCAAGCACTCCGGGTTCTCGCCGAGCGCGACCTGCCGCAGCAGGATGCGCGCGTGCTGCCGCTGGTGCGTCCTCGCCGCCCGGAATGAGGCGAAGACGACGGACTGCGGTGCTCCCAGGCCGCCCCGACTGGACGTCGACGGCGACGCAGTGTTAAAACGCTTGCATGCCTCTCCCCCCTCCCCCTGGCCTGCCATGAGCGACCGCATCCTATTTTCCGTCCTGGTGGTGGAAGACAGCGCAGACCTGGCGGCGAACATCGCCGACTTTCTGGAGGGCCATGGCCATCAGGTGGATGTGGCGATGGATGGCGTCACCGGACTGCATCTGGCGGTCACCCAGCCTCATGATGTCATCGTGCTCGACCTGATGCTGCCCGGCATCGACGGCCTCACCCTGTGCCGCCGCCTGCGCCAGGACGCGCAATCGCAGACGCCGGTGCTGATGCTGACCGCGCGTGCCACGCTGGACGACAAGGTCGCCGGCTTCGGCGAAGGCGCTGACGATTACCTGACCAAACCGTTCGAACTGCGCGAGCTGGAACTGCGCCTCGCCGCCTTGGTGCGGCGTGCCAAAAGTGGCGAACGCCTGAACCGGCTGCAGGTGGCCGACCTGGTGTTCGACCTCGGCACCCGCGTGGTGCAGCGCGCCGGTCGCGCCCTCAGCCTGCCCCTGCTGCCGCTGCGCATCCTGGAACTGCTGATGAAGCGCTCGCCCAACGTGGTGTGGCGGCGCGAAATCGAGCAGGCCGCCTGGGGCGACTCGCCGCCCGATTCCGATTCCCTGCGCGTGCACATGCACACCCTGCGCGCGGCCATCGACCCGCCCGACCTCCCGCCGCTGCTGCATACCGTGCGCGGCGTGGGCTATCAGCTGAAGGCACCGGATGCCCCGCCTGCATAGCCTGCGCGCACGGATCGCGCTCTACTTCACCGGCCTGGGCGCATTGCTCAGCCTCGTGATGGCGGTGATGGTGTACCAGTCCGCCCACGACCTGAGCCTGCGCCTGGTGGACGAAACCCTGACCGCCGAACTCGACGACTACATCGCCCGCCGCGGGCGCAACCCCCACTCGCTGCCGCCGTCCACCGTCACCCTGCAGGGCTATGTGCGGAAAGCCGGCGAGACGGACGGCGTGCCGGATTACCTCGCCAGGCTGGCGCCCGGACGTCACGAAGTCCGCGTCGGCAACCTGTTCTACCGGGCGGCCGTGCTGGACCGGGACAACGCGCGCTACTACCTGCTCTACGACATTTCCCTGAAGCTCAAGCGCGAGCAGCGCTTTGCCCAGCAGCTCAGCATCGTTGCCGTCGCCATGACCCTGCTCTCTGCCTTGCTTGGCATGTTCCTTTCCGGCGCGGCCGTCGCGCCGGTGGCCGATCTGGCCACGCGCGTACGCCACCGCCGCCCGGAAGACTGGGACCGGCCGCTGGCCGAACATTTTCACGACCGCGAGATTGAGGAACTGGCCGGCGTGTTCGACCGCCAGCTCAGCCGCATGCGCGCCTTCATGGAGCGCGAGCGCGCCTTCGGCGCCGACATGAGCCACGAATTGCGCACCGCGCTGGCCGTCATCCTCAGCGCCACCGAAGTGCTGCTGGACGACGACACATTGAACGAAAAACAGAAAGCACGCGTGCAGCGCATCGATCGCGCCGCCCATGACATGGCCGAACTCGGCACCGCCCTGCTGCTGATGGCGCGCGAAGACCACGCCCAGCCCGGCGGCGGTTGTCAGGTCGCCGCAGTGGTCGAAGAGGCGGTGGAAAGACAACACCACGTGCTCGGCAGCAAACCGGTTGCCGTGGACGTGCAAACCGACCCCGCCCTCGTCGTCGCCGCCGATTGCGGGCTGGTCGATATCCTGGTCAGCAACCTGGTGCGCAATGCCTTTTCCTACACCGATGCCGGCAGCGTCACCATCCACCAGGACAGCCGCAGCCTCGTCATCTCCGATACCGGCCGCGGCATCCCCGCTGATGCCATCGACCAGGCCTTCCTGCGCCACTTCCGCGACATCAGCAGCACCGGCGCCGGCATCGGCCTGTCGCTGGTCAAGCGCATCTGCGATCGCTACGGCTGGCAGGTTCGGCTGGAGAGCGGGGAGCAACAGGGCACGACTGTAACCGTGACGTTCGCGCGCTAGGCAAGCAGGCGGCTTGGCCAATACAGGTCCGTGGTCGACACGTGTCTAATTTTGACCTTCACAATATAATGGTTTGTTGGGCCGCTCCTGGGGCGCCATGTTGCTCTGTTGGCATGGAACGATGCGAGCCCACTGAAATATGACCCAGGTATATCCCGCATGAAATCCCTCTCGTCCCGTTTCGCCAGCCTGCCTTTTCTGCCTTACGCCTTATTGTTTCTGGCCATCGCCAGCCTGACGCGTTTGGCGCTGGCGTTGCAAACCGGCCTCGACAAGGCGCCGCTTTCGCTCTGGCCCGGCCTGTTGATGCGCGGCATCGGATTCGACCTCGCGGTGCTGGCCTGGCTGCTCGCGCCCATGCTGCTGTGGGCCGCGCTGTGGCCGGCGCGCTGGCGCAACACGCGCTGGCAGGGCGGGCTGCGCCTGGCGATCTTCTTCCTGATGGCGTCGATCCTGCTGTTCGGTGCGCTGTCGGAATGGGTGTTCTGGGAGGAGTTCGCCACCCGCTTCAATTTCATAGCCGTCGATTACCTGGTCTACACGCATGAAGTAATCGGCAACATCGTCGAGTCGTATCCGGTGCCCGCCTTGCTTGCCGGCGTCGCGGCGCTGGCGGCCTTGCCGACCTGGCTGTTGCGGGCGCGTATCCGGGTGGCGCACGCGCCTGCGACGCAGGCTGGCTGGCGCGTGCTGTATGCCACGCTGGCGTTTGCGCTGCCCTGGGGTGCCTGGCATCTGGCCGATATCGACCAGATGCAATTTTCCGCCAACACCTATGCCAACGAGCTGGCCGGCAACGGCTTGATGACGTTCAGCGCCGCCTTCCTGCGCAACGAACTGGATTACGAGCGTTTCTATGCGACGCTGCCTGCGGCGCAAGCGCAGCACATCCTGGGCGAACTCGGCATCGAGCGGGAGCCGCTCTCGAAGGCGCTGAGCCCCGACCCGGACGAGAGCGAGGCCTTCGATCCGCGGCGCGTGCCGTTCAAACGGCCGCCGAAAAACGTGGTGCTGATTTCGGTGGAAAGTCTGTCGGCCAAGTTCCTCGGCAGCTTCGGCAATCCGGCCGGCTTGACCCCGCGGCTGGACGCGCTGGCCAGGGACGGCCTGTTGTACACCCATCTGTATGCCACCGGCACGCGCACGGTGCGGGGGCTGGAGGCCTTGTCGCTCGGCACGCCGCCGATCCCCGGCCAGGCGATCGTTCGCCGGCCCGGCAACGAGCATCTGGCAACGGTCGGCGAGATTCTGCGGCGCCAGGGCTACGAGACGCTGTTCCTGTATGGCGGCTACGGCTATTTCGACAACATGAATGCCTATTTCGCCGGCAATGACTATCGCGTCGTCGACCGTACGGATTTCCCGAAGGCCTCCATCGGCTTCGCGAACGTCTGGGGCGTGGCCGACGAGTTCCTGTTCGACAACAGCCTGGTGCAGCTCGACCGCGCCCATGCCGCCGGCAAGCCCTTCCTCGCGCAGATCATGACCACCTCCAACCACCGGCCCTATACCTACCCGGACGGCCGCATCGACATTCCCTCGCCGGGCGGCCGCGACGGTGCGGTGAAATATACCGATTACGCGATCGGCCATTTCATCGACCAGGCACGCAAAAAACCCTGGTTCGCCGATACCCTGTTCGTCGTCGTTGCCGACCATTGCGCTTCCGCCTCCGGCAAGACCAAGCTGCCGGTGGCGGGCTATCACATCCCGCTGATTCTCTATGCGCCGGCCTTGCTCGCGCCCGGGCGCGATGACCGCCTGGCAAGCCAGATCGATATTCCGCCCACCTTGCTGGACGTCATGGGCTTGCCAGGCGACGATCATTTCTTTGGCCAATCGCTGTTCGAACAGCGTCCGGAAAATCGGCGTGCCTTCATCAGCAACTACCAGGAACTGGGTTATCTGAAAGCGGGCAAGCTGGTCGTGCTCGGCCCCAAGCAAAGGGTCGACATCTTCCGGATCGACGCCAACGGCGACGCCAGCCCGGCTGCGCCGGACCCGCGTCTGCGCGACGAGGCCGTGGCCTACTACCAGACCGCATTCAAGGCGTTCAAGGAGGGCGCGCTGAAAATGGGGACGATGGACCTACCACGATAATTTCTTTTTGGGCCGTTTGGAGTGGCCAGCAGCCCGTCACGGGCCACCGACTTAACCCCGACTTGCCCCCCGCTTAACCTTGAGTTAACACCCTCATCGCTACCATCTGACCAACTTCATCCAGTCGGATTTTCCAGCGATGCCTACCCCTCTTGCCCGCCTGGGCCTTCCCCCCCTCCGCCTCGACTGGCCGCGGCTGCTGCCGTTTCTGCGCTGGCGTCACCGCGTCAACCGGCAGAGCCTGCGTGACGACCTGGTCGCCGGACTGACGGGGGCGCTGGTGGCGCTGCCGCAAGGGGTGGCGTTTGCCACCATCGCCGGCATGCCGCCGGAATACGGGCTGTATGCGGGGATGATCCCGGCCATCATCGCGGCGTTGTTCGGTTCCTCCTGGCATCTGGTGTCGGGGCCGACCACGGCGGCCTCGATCGTGCTGTTCTCGGTGCTGTCGCCCCATGCCGATCCGGGTTCGGCGCAGTACGTGAGCCTGGCGCTGACGCTGACCTTTCTGGTGGGGCTGATCCAGCTGGTGATGGGGCTGGCTCGCATGGGCACGCTGGTCAACTTCATTTCCCATTCGGTGGTGACGGGGTTCACGGCCGGCGCGGCGATCCTGATCGCCACCAACCAGGTGAAGCATTTCTTCGGTCTGGAAATTGCACGCGGGTCTTCCTTCAGCGACACCTGGAGCACCCTGTTCAGCCAACTCGACCAGGTTCAGCCGGGCGTGACGGCGGTGGCAACCTTGACGCTGGTGCTGGGCATCGCGGTGAAGCGCTTTCTGCCGAAGTGGCCGTACATGATCGTGGCCATGCTCGGCGGGTCGGCCGCGGCGGCCGCGCTGAGCTATTGGCAGGGCCTGCAGATGGCCACGGTGGGCGCGCTGCCGGCAAGCCTGCCGCCGCTGTCGGCGCCGGCGCTGGATGGCGAAAGCATTCGCGCGGTGGCGTCCGGCGTGGTGGCGGTGACGCTGCTGGCGCTGACCGA
>DATMWS010000181.1:0-12171 GCA_035562135.1 Thiobacillus sp.
GCGCGTTCCGGAAACCGAATCGCAGGGGCGCATCCACACCTCGGCCTGCACCGTGGCGGTGATGCCGGAAGCCGACGAGGTCGGCGAAGTCGACATCAACCCCGCCGACCTGCGCATCGACACCTACCGCGCGTCCGGCGCCGGCGGCCAGCACATCAACAAGACCGATTCGGCGGTGCGCATCACCCACCTGCCCACGGGCCTCGTGGTCGAATGCCAGGACGACCGTTCCCAGCATCGCAACCGCGCCCAGGCAATGAGCGTGCTGGCGGCGCGCCTGAAAGACCGTGAAATCCAGGCGCAGCACGCCGCCGAGGCCAGCACCCGCAAGGGGCTCATTGGCAGCGGCGACCGCTCCGACCGCATCCGCACCTACAACTTCCCGCAGGGCCGCATCACCGACCACCGCATCAACCTCACGCTATACAAGATCGACGCGATGATGGACGGCGATCTCACCGAACTGTTCGACGCGCTGGCGGCCGAGCATCAGGCGGAACTGCTGGCAACGCTTTCGGGCGAGGGGTGAGCGATCACTGTCGCCAGCCTGATTTCCGACGCCACCGCCCGCATTGCTGCCGCGCTCGGATTGGAAAAACGCGAGGCGCGCCTGGAAGCGCGCGTACTGGCAGCGTTTGCCTGGAACGTGTTCCCATCCTGGCTGATCGCGCACGATTCCGACCCGCTGAGTGGCGCGAACGTCACAGCATTTGAGACCCTGTTGGCGCGTCGGCTGCAAGGCGTTCCCGTCGCCTACCTCACCGGCACGCGCGAGTTTTATGGCCGCCCCTTCCAGGTCTCGCCCGAGGTCCTGATTCCGCGTCCCGATACCGAACTGCTGGTCGAACTGGCGCTGGCACGCATGCCGGCCGATCAGGCCATGGACGTGCTGGACCTGGGCACCGGCAGCGGCTGCATCGCCATCACCCTGGCGCTGGAACGCCCGCTCGCGCAGGTCACAGCGGTGGACCGCTCCGCGGCGGCGCTGGCCATGGCGCGGCGCAATGCCGAGATTCTCAACGCCCGTGTCGAATTCTTGGTCAGCGACTGGTTCGCCGCGTTTATGCCCCCCAGGGTGCTCGCCGGACGGCGTTTCGACCTCATTGTCAGCAACCCGCCCTACATTGCCGCCGCCGATCCCCACCTGGCGCGCGGCGACGTGCGTTTCGAGCCCTTGACCGCGCTGGCCGCCGGCCATGACGGCCTCGCCGACCTGCGCCAACTCACCGCCGCGGCCTGCGCGCACCTCAAGCCTGGCGGCGTGCTGCTGCTGGAACATGGCTACGACCAGGCGGACGCCGTTCAGGCCCTGTTGCGAATGAACGGCATCCGCCACCCCCAAAGTTGGGCCGACCTGGCGGGCATCCTGCGCGTCAGCGGCGGCGAACTGTCGGAATAATTTACACTGTCGACCAACCAGCCTCCCTCTGGCAGGGCGGCACGCCCCGAGTGGTGGGCATTTCAGGCGGGTTCGATGTATATTGGTGCGATTCTTGCTGCAATATACGGGACAGTATTTAAACGATTATCGAGGCCTGCCATGTCTGACCCCACATCAAAAACTCAAGACACCCCGCCCGAGGTATCGCAAAACGATGCGATCGACCAGTCCCGTCGCAAACTCACCGGCGCCGCGCTCGGCGTGTCGGCGGTTTTCACGCTGGCCAGCCGGCCGGTGTGGGCCAACCAGTGCACTATTTCCGGCATGGCATCCGGCAATTTGTCGACACCCGGCGGAGAGGTGTGTGCGGGTTGCACGCCAGGTTACTGGTTAAACCATCCGATAAACTGGCCCGCCCCCTACATCGCGGGCACCTGCCTCGAATGTCAAGCCACGGGTAGCGGCAACAAGTGCAAAGAGTGGGACAATGATGGCACGCGCTTCCCTTTCCCCAGTACCCACTATGCAGGCAAGAGCATGATGCAAGTTCTAGCCATGACAGGGAATGAGGATCCCTACCAGTTGGGTGCCCACGCCGTTGCAGCGCTGCTGAACTCGGCCGCCATCTACCCCGCCAACTACAGCTATGGCTACCTGCCAGGCGATATCCTTGACTTATGGGGCAAATATGCGGCATCGAATCCCGAGGGTTTAAAGAACATTTACGCGTCCTTGAATGAACGAAGCTGCCCACTCGGCAATGAAGGAGACGTCCAGCAATGCACTGTCAGTTTCGATTCCCCCAAACCGCCAAAAGACGACGAACCGCCCAAAGACCCCAATCCGCACAAACCCGGTTAAGTAGATACTGCTGTCTTTATTGAATGAACCAAGTGGCTGCGACTCCAACTTCTCATGGCTGGTTATTCAAATCCTGGGATAACGAGGCTGTCCTGTTCAACACAGCCTCGGGCGACACCCACTACCTGAAGCCGCTGACGCTGGCGCTGTACCAGACCTGCCGTGACCACCCTAGCTACAACTCGGCCGAAATCGCTGCCGCTCTGGCAACCCGCCTCGGCGTGGCGGAGTCGCCGCAACTCCATGAACTGACTGAAGAGACGCTCGACAGTCTTCACAAAATCGGCCTGCTGGAATCCGCATGAAACTGCTGCAACTGCCTTCCACCGAGTTGCGGCGACAACTGGCTGGCCCCGGGGTGTGGCTGCGCACCGGGCCGTTCTCGCTCAAGGTGCAATCGCGCATTCCGTCCGTGGCGGAGGGGCTGGCCGAACTCTACGGCCAGTTCGAGGTACGCAGCGCGCACGAGGCCTTTGCCGACTTTCACGTGTCGGTGAACCCGCCCACCCACCTGCGCCGCTGGCTGCGTCCCCAGGCCGCATTTTCGTTCGACGGCATGCAGCCTTTCAAGCCCTTACCGCGCGACCAGGCGTTTCCGATGCTGGAATGGGGGCTCAACTGGTGCGTGTCGACCCAGGCGCATCACTACCTCATCATCCATGCCGCCGTGGTCGAAAAGAACGGCCTGGCGGCGATCCTGCCAGCGCCGCCCGGTTCCGGCAAAAGCACGCTGACGGCCGGGCTGGTGTTGTCGGGCTGGCGCCTGCTGTCCGACGAGCTCACCCTGATCGACCGAAAAACCGGTCTGATTCAACCGCTGCCGCGGCCGGTCAGCCTGAAAAACCAGTCGATCGAGGTCATTCGTCAATTTGCCCCGGATACCTACATCAACCGCGCCTCGCACGACACCGTCAAAGGCACGGTCGCGCACATGCGTCCGCCGCGTGACAGCGTGCGGCGCCAGCACGAAACGGCGCGCCCCGGCTGGGTGATTTTCCCCCAATGGGAAGCCGGCGCCCCCACCACCCTCACCCCGCGCTCGCAAGCCCAGACCTTCATGTTTCTGGCACAAAACGCATTCAACTACAGCCATCTGGGCGCGGATGGCTTTCGCGTCGGCGCAGCGCTGATTGACCAGACTGCCTGTTACGATTTTCACTACAGCCAGTTGCACGAGGCTATCGCCGCATTCGACCACCTCGCCGATACCGCTCGCCCTGCCTGACCCCCATGCCCATATCCCGCGATTTGCTCGTTCGCACCCTGCGCTCGCCCGACGCCATCACCCTCTTTTCCCTAAGCGAGTGGGACACGCTGGTGCGGCAGGCACGGGCGGCAGGGCTGCTGGCGCGGCTGGCACACCGCTTTCGCCAGCACGGGCTGTCGGCTGCCATTCCGGCGGTGGCACGCTGGCATTTCGACGCCGTCGAGACGCTGGCCAGCAAGCAGCAAACCGCAGTGCACTGGGAACTGCAACAGCTTCGCGCCGCGCTGGCCGATCTCGACAGTCCGCTGATCGTGCTCAAGGGCGCGGCCTACGTTGCCGCCAGTCTGCCCGCTGCGGTGGGGCGACTATTCAACGACATCGATATTCTGGTGCCGCGCGAGCGGCTGCCGCAGGTCGAATCCTCGCTGATGCTGGCGGGCTGGCACGCCAGCGGGCTGTCAGAGTATGACAAACGCTACTACCGCCGCTGGATGCACGAAATCCCCCCGATGCAACATATCCAGCGCGCCACGGTCATCGACGTCCATCACGCGATCCTGCCGGACACCGCGCGCTACCACCCGGATTCCGCCAAGCTGCGCAGCCGCGCCGTCGCGGTGGAAGGCCTGCCCGGCATTTATGTGCTGGCGGCGGAAGACCGCATCCTGCATTCCGCCACGCATTTGTTCCACGACGGTGAACTGCCGCATGGCCTGCGCGACCTGACCGACCTCGATCTGCTGCTGCGCGACGCTGCTCTTGATCGCGACTTCTGGCCGCGCCTGACTGCGCGCGCCGACGAGTTGCAACTAAGCCGCTCGCTGTTCTACGCCCTGCGTTATCTGCGCTATTTTCTGGATACGCCGGTTCCCGACAGCGTGATGGCCTCCCTGGACGCCGCCGCGCCCAATCGCGCCACGCTCGCCCTGATGGACGGCGTCTTCACCCGCGTACTCGCGCCTGCCCACGCCAGCTGCGCCGACGTTTTCACCCCGGCCGCCCGCCTGGCCGCCTTCGTGCGCGCCCACTGGCTGCGCATGCCCGCGCATTTGCTGCTGCCGCACTTGTTCCACAAGGCCTTCATCAGCCCCTACCTGGACAACCGCGCCCCCAAACCGGCTTGACGCCGACCGCGCTGTGCGTATAATTCCCGAGTATTCCACTCAAGTATTGTTCAGGAGCCCTGAGATGACCGCGCTAGACCGCATTCGTGACCAAGTCACCACCAACACCGTTGTGCTGTACATGAAAGGCACGCCCCAGTTTCCGCAGTGCGGCTTTTCGTCGCGCGCGGCGCAAGTGCTGCAGGCCTGCGGCGTGAAGGATTTTCTGGCGGTCAACGTGCTGGCCGACCCGGAAATTTTTGAAAATCTGAAGTACTACGCCAACTGGCCGACCTTCCCGCAGCTCTACATCAAGGGCGAACTGATCGGCGGCTCCGACATCATGCTCGAGATGTACGAGAAGGGCGAAATCCAGAAGTTGCTGGAAGAAGCGCAGGCCGCCTGACGCTGCGCCCCGAATGCAAAAAAGCCGACTGCGTGTCGGCTTTTTTGTTGTTTCGTCATCCGCCCGCGCGGGCGATCATCTGGTTTCACCCACCTCGGGCACGGCATCCATCCCCAGTTCGTGGATCTTGCGCGTCAGGGTATTGCGGCCCCAGCCGAGCAGGTGCGCGGCTTCGATGCGTCGCCCGCCGGTATGGCGCAGCGCCACTTCGATCAGCGTTTTTTCGTAGGCCTGGGTGAGCTCATCGAGAATCGCGGCTTCGCCGCGCGCCAGCCGCGCACTCGCCTCGGCCGCCAGGCTTTGCAACCAGTCGCCGGTTTGTGCCACGACGTTGCCCTGCATCAGGTCGGCGGGCAGATCGCTAACTTCGATCACCTGGCCTGGCGCCATCACGGTCAGATAATGGCAGACGTTTTCGAGCTGGCGCACGTTGCCGCTCCACGGCAGGTTGACCAGGGTCTTGAGCGCGGCCTCCGACACGCCCTTGGCTTCCATCCCCAGTTCGCGCGCGCTTTTCTGCATGAAATGGCGAACCAGCAAGGGAATGTCCTCGCGCCGCTCGCGCAGCGCCGGCAGCCGCAGGCGGATGACGTTAAGGCGATGGAACAGATCCTCGCGGAACAAGCCTTCGCGCACCCGCACTTCCAGATCCTGGTGGGTGGCGGCAATCACGCGCACGTTGACCTTGATCGGCGTGTGTCCGCCGACGCGGTAGAACTGGCCGTCCGACAGAACGCGCAGCAAACGGGTCTGCAGTTCGGACGGCATGTCGCCGATCTCGTCCAGGAACAGGGTGCCGCCGTCGGCCTGCTCGAAGCGGCCGCGCCGCTGCGCCGCGGCGCCGGTGAACGCGCCGCGTTCGTGGCCGAACAGTTCCGATTCCAGCAGATCCTTGGGAATGGCGGCGGTGTTGAGCGCAATGAACGGGCCGCTGGCGCGCGGGCTGTGCCGATGCAGGGCGCGCGCGACCAGCTCCTTGCCGCTGCCCGACTCGCCGGTGATCAGCACGGTGGCGTGCGACTGCGAAAGGCGCCCGATGGCGCGGAACACTTCCTGCATCGCCGGCGCCTGGCCGAGCATTTCGGTCATCGGCGCCTCGCTCGGCACCGGCGTATCGCGACTGGCGCTTTCGGCCAGCGCACGGCGCACCAGTTCGAGCGCCTGGTCGACATCGAACGGCTTCGGCAGGTATTCGAACGCGCCGCCCTGAAACGCCGCCACCGCGCTGTCGAGGTCGGAATACGCGGTCATGATGATGACCGGCACCTTGGGCAGGCGCTCCTTCAGCGTCTGCAGCAGTTCCAGACCGGACACCCCCGGCATGCGGATATCGGACAGCACTGCACTGGGCTGGCTGCGTTCCAGCTCGCGCAGCGCGTCGCTGGCCGAACTGAAGGTCATGCACGGAATATCCTCGCGCAGCAGGGCTTTTTCGAGCACCCAACGGATGGAGCGATCATCGTCAATGATCCAGACACAGCTTGGTTTCGGCATGATGTTCAAGTCGGCAAGGGAAGAAAAATCGAAAACATGGTGTGGCCAGGGCGGCTTTCGCAGTCGATGGTGCCGTGGTTTTGCGCGACCAGCGTCTGCGCTACCGCGAGCCCCAGGCCGCTGCCGCCTTCGCGCCCGGAGACCAGCGGATAGAAAATCTGATCGCGGATCTCATCGGGGATGCCGGGGCCGTTGTCGATGATCTCGACCCGCATGCCCAGGCGGTAGCGGCGGCTTTCCAGGGTGATTTGCCGCGCCACCCGGGTCTTGAAGACGATCTCGCCCTGGCCGTGCATTGCCTGCACCGCGTTGCGCGCAATGTTGAGCGTGGCCTGGATCAGCTGTTCGGCGTCGGCGCGGATTTCCGGCAGGCTAAAATCGTAGTCGCGGCGCAGCGTCACGCTCGGCGTTTCCGCCAGAATCAAGCTGCGGACGCGCTCCAGCACTTCGTGAATATTCACCGCACCAAAACGGGGCATGCGGTGCGGTGTCAGCAATCGCTCCATCAACGATTGCAGACGGTCCGATTCCTTGATGATGACCTGCGTGTATTCGCGCAAGCTTTCGCGCGGCAGTTCGTGCTCCAGCAATTGCGCCGCGCCGCGAATGCCACCGAGCGGATTCTTGATTTCGTGCGCCAGGTTGCGCAGCAGTTCTCGGTTGGCTTCCTGCTGCAGGCGCGCCTGCTCCAGCCGGGCGATGCGCAGGTGGGGATCGACCGCGCGCATTTCGATCAGCACCGCGTGCGACGGTTTCTCCAGCGGCGTAATGCTGCACCCGAGGCGAATCGGCGAATGACCGCTCACCATCACGTCGAGCTCGTATTCGATGACGGTTTCCTGAGCGGTGCGCGCTGTCCGGATGGCTGTCAGCAGCTCGGGGCTGCGCTCAAACGCCCGGTCGGCGCTGTCCCCAACCAGCAGCGCGCCTGACACGCCGAGCAGTGTTTCGGCCGCCGGATTGACGAAGATGATGCTGCCATCGGCATCCAGCACCATGGCGCCGGTGGACAGGCAATCAAGTCCGGAAAATTGAGTTGGGAAAGGCGGCTTCATGCTCATGCACTCAGTTGAAGCACTGATTGTGCCAGAGCGTGGTTGTTGATGCATACGACTCCACACGCGCTTCAGCGCGTAGTGGATCGGAGTCCTTTAGGGCTTGAGCGGCTTTAGTGCGTGGGTGTTGCCGACTTGTCGGCTTTACAGCCACGGCCTCCCTTTACGGGGACGACCACGGCCTCCTCCTTGCGGATAAGGTGACGCGCTTACTTCAGATTGGCCAGTTCGCGTTGAATCGAGGCGACGTTTTGCTCGTGCTGCTGCACGGTGGCGCGCAATTTGTTCACGCGATTGAGATAGGTTGCGTCGGTCGCGCGCTCGCCGGGCTGCAGACGCTCGCCCAGCGCCAGTTGGCGGCGCGCGTCGTCGGCATTGCGGCGTTCGCCGGCAATTTCGTCCTGCAGCACCTGGCGGCGGATGTCGTCGCGGCGTTTCTGCGTGCCCGCATCGATGCGCGGAAAATCCGCCGGACTGGGATTATAGGACGCCCGCCGGGGCGCTTTTTCTCCGGCCGGAAGCGGCACCGGCGCGCCCGGCAGTTCGATGCGTTTGGCACCCTTCCTGTAGACGTCGGTAAACGTCACCTGACCGCTTTCATCGACGTATTTGTAGATTTCCGCCTGCACGGGCGCAGCCAGAATCAGGTACAACAGGAAGGAAAGGCGGGCGATTTGCATGGTTGAGTGTAGCGTACCCATTTGTTAACGACCAAAAGCCGGCAATCTTGACCGCCGCAATCCGCCAATAAAAAGGGGCGGCCGAAGCCGCCCCCGTTTGCTGCATGCGCTGGGTTACAGCGAGTAATACATCGAGAACTCGACCGGGTGCGTGGTCATGCGGAACTTGGTGACATCCTCCATCTTCAGTTCGATGTAGGCGTCAATCATGTCATTGGTGAACACGCCGCCACGGGTCAGGAATTCGCGATCCTTGTCGAGTTCCTCCAGCGCCATTTCCAGGCTGTGGCAGACCTTCGGGACCTTCGCTTCTTCTTCCGGCGGCAGGTCGTACAAGTTCTTGTCCGAGGGATCGCCGGGGTGAATCTTGTTCTGGATGCCGTCCAGGCCCGCCATCATCAGCGCAGCAAAGCACAGATAGGGGTTGGCCATGGGATCAGGGAAGCGGGTTTCGATGCGGCGGGCCTTTTCGCTGGCGGCGATCGGAATGCGGATCGAAGCCGAACGGTTACGTGCCGAGTAGGCCAGCATCACGGGCGCCTCGAAGCCGGGCACCAGACGCTTGTACGAGTTGGTCGAGGGGTTGGTGATCGCGTTCAGCGCCTTGGCGTGCTTGATCACGCCGCCGATGTAGTACAGGCAAAGTTCCGACAGGCCGGCGTAACCGTTGCCCGCAAACAGGTTCTTGCCGTCTTTCCACAGCGACATGTGCACGTGCATGCCGGAGCCGTTGTCGCCGACGATGGGCTTGGGCATGAAGGTCGCGGTCTTGCCGTAGGCGTGGGCGACGTTGTGCACGATGTACTTCAAGATCTGCGTCCAGTCGGCGCGCTTGGTCAGCGTGCTGAACTGGGTGCCGATCTCGCACTGGCCGGCGGTCGCCACTTCGTGGTGGAACACTTCCACCGGGACGCCGGCTTCTTCCAGCGCCATCACCATGGCGGCGCGGATGTCCTGCAGGCTGTCGACCGGGGGCACCGGGAAATAGCCGCCCTTGACACCGGGACGGTGGCCGGTATTGCCGCTCTCGAATTTCTCGGCCGATGACCAGGCGGCTTCTTCGGAATTGATTTTCACGCCGCAGCCCGACATGTTGTCGTGCCAAGTGATCGAATCAAAAATGAAGAACTCGGGTTCGGGGCCGAAGTAGGCGGTATCGGCGATGCCGGTCGATTTCAGATACGCTTCGGCGCGCTTGGCCACCGAACGCGGGTCGCGCTCGTAACCCTTGCCGTCGGACGGCTCGATCACGTCGCAGGTCAGGATCAGCGTGGGCTCGTCAAAGAAGGGGTCCATGTAGACCGAATCCGGATCGGCTTTCAGCAGCATGTCGGAGGCCTGAATGCCCTTCCAGCCGGCGATCGAGGAACCGTCGAAGGGATGGCCGTCTTCAAACCAGTCCTCGGTCACAAGACGGGCAGGAATGGAAACGTGCTGCTCCTTGCCACGGGTGTCGGTAAAACGCAGGTCAGCGAACCTCACTTCGTTGTCCTGAATCATCTTGATCACATCGGCCACGGCCATGCTGAATCTCCTCAAACTGTAATGGATAAAATTAACGACACCACGAGAGGGTGCCGCAATGGAATTTAATTTAGCAGCAACCGTGCCATATACGAAATCGTGCTTGGATCATTGTGCCACAAGGCCTATGCGACAGGATAGTGCAGCGCCGGTTTTCGTTAGCGCACCATTAACATGCATCAAAATTCCTTAACGCACCACATTGGTGCGCATTGCGCCAAACAGCGAATTTCATATACTGAGTGAACAATAAAAGGGAGCTGCCATGGGACGCATCACCGAGTTGCTCGACACCGCCCACAGTCGCAGTCAGGCACATTCCTGGTCTTTTGCAGGCGCCTTGCTGCCGCACGAAGCGCATGAGCTGTTGCACCTTGCGCCCGGGACACGCCTGATCGACGTGCGCTCGCGGGCGGAACTCGAACTGAACGGCGTCATCCCCGATGCGGTGCATGTCGAATGGCAATCCTGGCCGGGCTGGGCGCTCAATCCCCATTTTCTGGCACAGGTCGCCCATGCCACCGATCCGGAAGGGCTGCTGATTTTCATCTGCCGCAGCGGCGCACGCTCGCATCGGGCCGCCGCCGCCTGCACCCAGGCCGGGCGCGGCAATTGCTACAACGTACTGGAAGGCTTCGAAGGCGACCTCAACAAGGCCACCGGTCACCGCAACGAACTCAACGGCTGGAAATACCACGGCCTGCCCTGGACGCAGGGCTGATACGTCAGGCCTCCGGGCAACACAAAACGCACCGCGGCCGCTTCAGCGGCTAAAATACGGCCGCCATGACCGACCGCTACGCCGTATTCGGGCACCCGATTGCCCACTCAAAATCCCCGCAGATCCACGCCGCCTTTGCCCGCCAGACCGGACAGGACATGACGTACGAGGCCATCCTCGCGCCGAAGGACGGCTTTGCCGCGAGCGTGGCGCAGTTCATCGCGGCGGGCGGGCGCGGCGCCAACGTCACCGTGCCGTTCAAGGAACAGGCGTTTGCGCTGGCGAATCGCCTCAGCCCGCGCGCCCAGCGTGCGGGTGCAGTGAACACGCTGGTGTTCGATGCTGGCGGCATCCTCGGCGACAACACCGACGGCGCCGGGCTAGTGGCCGACCTCACCCGCAACCTGAACTGCGCCATCGCCGGCAAACGCATCCTGCTGATGGGGGCCGGCGGCGCGGCACGCGGGGTGATCGAGCCACTCCTCGAACAGAAGCCCGCCGCACTCGTCATTGCCAACCGCACCGTCAGCCGCGCGCAGGAACTCGCCGAACTGTTCGGACACGGCGTCACCGCGTGCGGTTTCGACGCCGTGGACACGCCCTTCGATCTCGTCATCAACGCCACCGCCGCCAGCCTCGCCGGCGAGTTGCCGCCGCTGTCGCCGCGCGTCTTCACCGCGGACACCCTGGCCTACGACATGATGTACGGGCGCGACACCCCCTTCCTCAGCCTTGCCCGTACACACAACGCGGCCACCGCCGACGGCCTCGGCATGCTGGTCGAACAGGCGGCCGAAGCGTTTAATCTGTGGCGCGGCGTGCGTCCCGACACCGCGCCTGTCATCACGGCGCTGCGCGCATGATGCGCACCGCGTTGCGCTGGCTGGGCAAGGGCGTGGCGGCGGCGGTCGCGCTGGTGCTGCTGTATCAGCTGTGGATCTTCGCGCACGTGCTGTGGTGGATCGACCACAACCCCACCTCCACTGCGTTCATGGCGGCGGGACTGGTACGACAGCAGGACAAGAATCCCGACGCCGAACTGCGCCATAAATGGGTGCCGTATGAGCGCATCTCCATCCACCTGAAGCGCGCCATTGTCGCCGCCGAAGACGCGAAATTCATCGAGCACGAAGGCTTCGACGTCGAAGGCATCCAGGCCGCCGTCGAAAAGAACCTGAAAAAAGGCAAACTGGTCGCCGGCGGCTCCACCATCAGCCAGCAGCTCGCCAAGAACCTGTTCCTCTCCGGCGAGCGCAGCTTCATCCGCAAGGGCCAGGAAGCGGTCATCACGTTGATGATCGAAGCCACCTGGAGCAAGCGGCGCATTCTCGAGGTCTACCTCAACGTCATCGAATGGGGCAACGGCATCTACGGCGCCGAAGCCGCCGCCCGCCGCTACTACAAGACCTCCGCCGTCAGCCTCAACCGCGACCAGGCCGCCCGCATGGCCGCGATGGTGCCCAACCCGCGCTGGTACGAAAACCACCGCAGCTCGCGCGCCTACCAGCGGCGCGTTGCCGTCATCAAGCGTTACATGGGGTATGCGCAGGTGCCGCGCTGACGGGTAATCATCGCTCCCGCAAACTCTCGCTCGTCACCTGCATCAGCGGACTCAGGAAATACTCGATCACCCGCCGCGTGCCCGTCTTGACCTCGACCGTCACCGCCATGCCCGGGGTGAGCCGCACCGTCTTGTTCTCCACTCTTAGCGTGTCCTTGGCAAGCTTCACCCGGGTGGA
>DATMWS010000182.1:0-5697 GCA_035562135.1 Thiobacillus sp.
CTACAAATTGAGCAATTGCACTCCATGATTTTCTCTAGATTTCCTTCGGCTTCGAACGCGACCTGCCCACAGTGGCAGCTACCTTTGTATATCATTGGATCGTTCCTTTCGATGATTTCGTTTCAGGCCCTTGGTATTCCAGTGGCCCCCGGTTCTCTGACGCCCAACGTAAAGCTCAGGGGCGCTGCGCGGCTTCATCGCGCAGCGTCCGCTGGAGCGTAGTGTTGGGCGAGTTGTTACACACGGTTCTGTGTCCCAGACCGCAGTGACTCGCTGATCCCACGGCGGTATGGTGTCGCTTGCAAGCCGAATGCGGACTCAATCCTGCTGCTGTCGAAACGGTAATCATGTTCAAACTGGTACATCATTTCTTCGTTTTCACGAAGCATTGGCATGAAAATCCCCATAAGCTTCAGCATCCAGCGCGGTGCCACTTGCAGCTTGTAGGGCCGCTCTGCCAGCTCACATGCCAGACGGACAAAGTCCGCCCCCGTCAGCGGCTCCTTGGTGGTTGGCAAGTGCCACGTCTGGCCGTATGCCTCTGGTGATCTGCCCAACGCAGCTACTGCATGGCCAGCGTCTGGCGTAAATGTAAATGTGTGCACGGTATTCGGGTTGCCAATCCACTGCGGCGTTTTTCCAGCCTTGAGGCGCTCGAACACAGCAGCATGTGGAAGGCTATTAACTGCACCGGGACCGTAGAAATCGGCCGCACGCACAATCATTGCCCGCAGATTGCCACTAAGCATTTCGTCCAGCAGCATGGTTGCAATCTTTGCTCTGACTTCGCCCTTCTTGCTGATCGGGTTGAACGGCGTACTCTCTGTCATCAAGCCATCCACACGCCCATAGGCATAGACGTTGTCGAAGAACACAAGTCGGGCACCATGCTGCTTGCAGGCATCAATCACATTGCGCATTACTTGAGGCCATTGCTCTTGCCAGACGGACGCTTCGTACTTCAGGCCAGCCACCAAATAAACAACTTCACTACCTGAAACCGCGTTGGCGGTCGCTTGAGCATCCAGTAGATTGCCCACCACAGTCTCATCGGTCGGATTTACCTTCCGGGGATTACGACCCACCTGTCGGATATTTGGAGAAGATGAAACAAGCGCCCTGGACAATTCTTGAGCAATTACGCCGTTTGCGCCGAGTATCGTATGCATAGCTTTCTATAAACTCCCGAGATCAAGCTTTGAGGCGGCCCAACGTAAAGTGTCCATCCTAAATGACGCTTTATAAACCGTCATTCGTGATTGCGTTTCTGAAAATGTGTTTGAAAACATTTTGTTATCCATTTTTAGGGCGTCCTAATGAAAATAGGAATGCGTCATCAGGGCATCCACACTCTACTGGATCAGCAAGAAAAACAGGGGCTATCCAGACTCGTTATTGATCCCGCTCGTACACCACAAAATCAAACCCCAGCGCATCGCCCTTCTCGCCCGTATGCGACTCGCGCGAGATTTCTCTGAACGCGCTGCGGTCGTAGTCGGGGAACCAGGCGTCGCCCTCGGCTTCGATGTCGACTTCGGTCAGATACAAACGATCAGCGAGCGGGATGGCCTGGGCGTAGAGGTCGGCGCCGCCGATGAAGAAGACTTCGTCGGCGCCCGCGCACAGGGCGATTGCTGCGGGGATGGAGGCGGCAACCACGCAGCCGTCCTTGCAATAGTCGGGGTTGCGGGTGATGACGATGTTGGTGCGCCCGGGCAGCGGGCGGCCGAGCGATTCGAAGGTCTTGCGGCCCATGAGGATGGGGTGGCCTAGCGTCAGCGCCTTGAAGTGGGCGAGGTCTTCCGGCAGGCGCCACGGCAGACGGTTTTCGATGCCGATGACGCGGTTTTTGGCGAGGGCGGCGATGACGCTGATGCGGGGTTTGTTTTGGGTCATTTTTTCTCGTTTCTTCGCTGAAGCCTGCTCGCTGCCACAAGCGCTAAATCAGTCGTCATTGCGAGCGAAGCGCGGCAATCCAGTGTCTCGATCAATCGGCCATTTCTGGATTGCCGTGTCGCTACGCTCCTCGCAACGACGGCTCATCCTTCTCACTACTCGCCACTCATACCGCCACCGGCGCCTTGATTGCCGGGTGCGGGTCGTAGCCGGTGAGCGTGAAGTCCTCGAAGCGGAAGCCGAAGATGTCGCGCACTGCAGGGTTCAGCGTCATCGTCGGCAGCGGGCGCGGCTCGCGGGAGAGCTGCTCACGCGTCTGGTCGAGATGGTTGAGGTAGAGGTGGGCGTCGCCCAGGGTGTGGACGAAATCGCCCGGCTTGAGTCCGGTGACCTGCGCCATCATCAATGTGAGCAGCGCGTAGGAAGCGATGTTGAACGGCACGCCGAGGAAGATGTCGGCGCTGCGCTGATACAGCTGGCAACTCAACTTGCCGTCGGCAACGTAGAACTGGAAGAAGGCGTGGCACGGCGCCAGCGCCATCTTGTCGAGGTCGGCGACGTTCCACGCCGAGACGATGATGCGGCGCGAATCGGGGTTGGTCTTGAGCGTTTTCACCACTTCGCTGATCTGGTCGATGGTGCCGCCGTCGGGCTTCGGCCAGTTGCGCCACTGGTGGCCGTAGACCGGGCCGAGGTTGCCGTTTTCGTCGGCCCACTCGTCCCAGATCGAGACGCCGTTTTCCTTCAGGTACTTGATGTTGGTGTCGCCCTGCAAAAACCACAGCAGCTCGTGGAGGATGGAGCGCAGGTGGCATTTCTTGGTGGTGACGAGCGGGAAGCCTTCGGCGAGGTTGTAGCGCATTTGCCAGCCGAATACGGACAGGGTGCCGGTGCCGGTGCGGTCATCTTTTTTCGTGCCGTGCTCGAGCACGTGGCGCATCAGATCGAGATAGGGTTTCATGATCGGGTTGGGTTAGGGTTTTGCGGGTGCGGCCTGAATCTGGCCATTATCCTTGAATGCGGCATCGCTCTGAACGCCGTCGAAAAATCCAGCGAACCGGGTGGCGGGTGCCTGGCCGTAGATGTTCCAGAAGGCGATTTCGAAGTCGGTGTTGTCCTGCACCGCCAGGACCAGCTGACGAAAGCGCCCCTCATCCTTCGCCTTCAGCCAGCCGACCAGCAGCATGGACTGGCGGTAGAACTCGAAAATATTCAGGTTGGATGCACTTGCCTTGTGGCGTTTGTCGGGTACGTCACGCGCGCCGAGATTGACTCGCCGACCGGCGCGGATCGCGGCCCATGCCTGCGCATCGGTCGCGTATTCGGCGCCGCCGCCGTCTGCGGTGAGCGAGGCCCAACCTTCGTGGAACCAGACCGGCAGGGTGCTGTGATAGTGGCCGATGCGCTGGCCCAGATGCAGGTGCGCGAGTTCGTGCGTCAGCAGCGCGGACAGGCGATGCTTCTCGCGGCCGTCAAGATTGGGCGACAGGACAAGGCGGTTGTCAGGCACGACGGCTGCCGACAATTTCGGCGTCAGAACATGGCGTTTGAAACAGGCGTCGGAGCCGCACACATACACGCGCGGCGGGCGAGCGAAAGGCAGGTAATGCGCCGCCTCGACCGCGGCGATGGCCTGCGGCAACGCCCGGGCAACACGCTCGCCGTACCCCTCGAAACCGGGCTCGACCTGGATACGCGAATCGACCGGAAGGGGGACAAAGGTTTCAAGCGGAAGCAGCGCCCTGGGATGACTGACTGTCAGCGCACAGCCGGTGAGCAGCATGCACACAGCGGCCAGAAACAAGCCTGGAAGCGACCCTCTCGTATTGGAATTCGGGCAGTTCATTTTCCGGGAAGATGTCTATATTGATACTGGGGTTGTAACGCACATATGCCTTATCCACCGTCGCATTTAATCGCCACAAAAAAGGTCGCTCAAGATGGAAAATCAAGCCGCGCGTATTTCATTATCCACCCTGCTCGGCGCGATGGCGTTTGCAGCTTTTCCGCTCGACAGCGATGCCCAGCCGAAGAAAGTCGCGCCGGTATCCGTGCCGATGGAACTGGAGCGGCCGGCATCCGCCACGCCGTGGTCACGCTACAGCGGTTGGCCTGCCATCGACTGGAAAGACTACAACACGCTGGCCAATATCGCATCGCCCGCCTATGCACCGCCGCCGAAACTGGAGGGCCCGATTACCGGCGACCCCAAAAACGGCGAGAAACTGGCTTTCGACCGGGGGCGGGGCGGCAGTTGCGTGGCGTGTCACATCATGGGCAAGACCACGCCCGCGCTGCCCGGCAATGTCGGCCCCGACTTGTCCACGGTCGCCACCTGGGGACGGACCGACCAGTGGCTGTTCGATTATGTGTACGACCCGCGCGGCGTCAACCCGGATTCCATGATGCCGCCCTGGGGCGCCCACAAGCTGTTCAGCGTACAAGAGGTCCAGGACATCGTGGCGTTCATGAAAACCCTCAAGGAACCCCACGTTTTCAAGGATGACCTGGAAAACCCCGCCACGCGTCCAGTTCCGGTCGAAACCCGTGACAACCTGGATCCCTTTGTGAACGACGGCATGGCTGCGGTAGATCGCGCCAAACTGGTTTATTCGCGTGCCGGTGCCAGCGGCAAATCCTGCGCTTCGTGCCATGCAACCCCGGAAAAAAGCTTCAAGGCCTGGGCCGCCACCATGCCCCGCTATGAAGCGCGGCTGAAGAAAGTCATCGGTGTCGAGGAGTTCATCACGCGCCACGCACGCAGCACAACGGGGGACAACCTGTTGATGCAAGGCATGGACAATATCGACCTGTCTATTTATCTGCGATACCTCGCCAACGGCACGCCGATCAAGGTCGATACCACATCGAAAGACGCGGTCGCAGCAATCAAGCGCGGCAACGCCTTGATGACGCGAAAAATCGGGCAACTCAACTTTGCCTGCATGGACTGCCACAGCCTGGGCGCCAACAAGTGGATCCGTGGTCAGTGGCTGACCGAATCCAAGGGACAAATTGCCCACTTCCCCACTTTTCGCACCAGTCGCAGCGAAATCTGGGATTTGCGCAAACGTTTCCAGTGGTGCAATGTCGCCATCCGTGCCAATGAGCTGCCGCCTGACGCCGTTGAATACGGCGACCTTGAACTCGCCCTGGCAGTCATCAATCAGGGGCAGAAAGTGAACGCCCCGGGCATCCGCCACTGATTGCAGGCGAGGGGGCCCTGCTTCGCGATATTCACGTTAAGACCATGCGCCCCTGAACCCATCACGCGCAGTCGGTTGATGCAGGCTATATAAGCTGCCAGCGCCCATCCACCAGACCTTCCAGCGGCGGGTACTGTTTCTTGTAGGCCATCTTGCGGCTCTCGGCGATCCAGTAGCCGAGGTAGAGATAGGGCAGTTCCAGCCGCTTCGCCAGTTCGATCTGCCACAGCACGCCATAGACGCCGAGGCTGTCCTGCTCGCGCGCGGGGTCGAAGAAGGTGTAGACCGCCGACAGACCGTCGTCGACCTGATCGACCACCGAGACCATCACCAGGGTGTCGCCGTCGCGGAATTCGACCATCACGCTGTCGACGTTGGACGACAGCAGGAACTGCGTGTACTGGTCGGGGCCGTCGCGGTCCATGCCGCCGCCGGCATGGCGGCTGCCGAGATAGCTGCGATACAGCGCGTAATGTTCTTCCTTGAAATCGAGCGGCAGAAAACGTGCGGTCAGATGTCGGTTGCGCTTGAGGCAGCGGCGCTGGGTGCGGTTGGGCACAAAGCCGGCCACCTCGACCCGCACCGGCACGCAGGC
>DATMWS010000183.1:0-3565 GCA_035562135.1 Thiobacillus sp.
GTCCTTTCAGTGTCGGTGAGCCCCGCCACTCTCTGGCCCCCTAACGAGAAACTCATCCCCATCACCGTCACCCTCACGGTGAAGGATGACTACGACCCCCAACCCGAGATCAAACTCGAATCCATCACCGCCAACGAGCCGCTGGAGAAGGAAGACATCAAGGGCGCCCAGATCGGTACCGATGATCGCCAGTTCAAACTCAAAGCCGAACGCGAGGGCAAAAGCAAAGCCGGGCGCATCTATACCGTGATCTATTCGGCCACCGATGGCACCGGCAACAAGACCACCGCCAGTGCAACGGTGACGGTGCCGCACGATGAAAGGAAAAAGGACGATTAAGGCCTAGCGGGAAAAGGAAAGGCAAGAAGGACGGGATAAACTGATCGAAGCGGCCCAGGACTTTAAAGACGATGGCCATGCTACTTGCGGCAACAACACGCTTCCCACCACACCGACTACGGTGACGGGTAACTCGGCGAGAAAATAGATTATGAACAAGCGGCGGTTCTCTGCATTCTGTGTTTGCGTCGTTCTCGCTGCTTCCGTGCTGGCACAGGCGGAGGCTGAGTTCTCTTACGACAAGAACACGTTCATAAATTACCATAACTGTCTTGGTATTTACCCGGAAACATCCTTGGCGCTTAACGAGAAGGTCTGGATTTTTTCCAGTGGACTATCCCCCAAGATCGGCAAGGTCGTCCACGTCATTCCGGCCGCAGAGGCGCAAAAGAAATTCGATGGTCTCGGCTTCGATAAGGTCTGGCACGACAAGCCCCTGTGGGCGGAAATCGGATGCGCTCATTCGTTTCGTGGCGACATGCCTGAATCACTGGCTCGGGTAACCCCCGAGTCTGGCGATTCTTTCGGCCTGGGGTTTGCCATACGTGGCCTGCCGGCGGGCGCGTGGATTGCGGAAGGGCGAGGGGATTCTGTCTCCATGGGCGCAAAAGACAATCCGTATGTAGAGTTGGTGCGGCATCTTGTTACTGATGCCTGCTATACGCCTGATTCCCTGATTCGCGTGAGGCAGTTCCCGATACGGAAGGGGCGTGCGATTATCCAACTGGACATCGGGAAGGTAAAGAAGGTAAGCCCCGAAAAGAGAAGGCAGAACATCGAAGAAGAAATGCGGCGGGCCGAAAGGGTATACGCCAAGTGGGCATGGCCGGAATACAAGAAGAAAAAGCTGGAAGAGTTGGAAAGAAAGGACTTCGTTGAGTCCGTGGAGATTTGCCGGTTTTTCCTGGATGAAAAGCGGGTGCTTAAGGCAGAGGAAATTTCGCGCCGCACCGGCGTGGATGAACGGGTCGATACCGCGCCGGACCTGAACACCGACAACTGGGCGGACACCACTACCAGCGCCATTGGCTTTATCAGCCTGAACGAGGGAAAGGATTGGGACGTTCTTCTCGTGGATGTGGGATGGGAAGGAATCAATTATTCTATTCAGCGCCTCGATGACTCGATCGTTCACTACAGCCGATCTTTGTACACTCATCATTGAGATGAACGCGCATCACTGTGCCGGCCGGGCAAGCAACTGTACTGAACGAAATAAAGCGTGGCATTGCCGGGATCGAGGAAGAGCCACCGATGGCCCGGGGAACTAGGCCACCGCCACGGCTGTCGTCATTGTTCCGCATGACCAGAAGGATGGCAGGGAGCAAACAGGAGCTTTACGTTTCTGGATATGTCACAGCAATGAGGTGCTGACTTTCCCGTGCTAGGTGTTATGCTGTTTCCGCAGCGGAAAGAGACAGATGTGTTGGTGTTGACAGCGTAGTGACCACGCTATACATTTATTCGCACAAGGCGCCGATTTGATTTCAGCTTGCGGGCGCTTAACAAATGCAGCTAAAGCGAGGTGATTCCGCCTCCAGCCGCATTTGCGGCTTTTTTGTGCCCGCAGCATTGTCCGTTCGGCAGCAACTCAGCGCCTTGGCTTCAGGTTGATATACATGGGCCAATAGCGGGAGCAGCAGACATGACCAACGACTTTGACGAATGGGGTTTCAACACCCGTGCCGTACGTGCGGGCCAGCATCGCACCGCCGAGGGCGAGCATTCCGAGCCGATTTTCCCGACCTCGAGTTATGTGTTCGCTAATGCCGCTGAGGCGGCTTTGCGGTTCTCCGGCGATAAGCCCGGCAACATTTACTCGCGCTTCACCAATCCCACGGTGCGCACCTTCGAGGAACGCCTCGCGGCGCTCGAAGGCGGCGAAAAATGCGTGGCCACGGCATCGGGCATGGCGGCGATTCTGTCCACCTGCCTGGCGCTTCTGAAAAGCGGCGACCACATTGTCGCCTCGCGCAATGTCTTTGGTCCCACGGTGTTGCTGTTCAATAACTACCTCGGGCGCTTCGGCGTGGAAACGACCTATGTGTCGTTGACCGATTACACAGCCTGGGAAAAGGCCATCAAGCCGAACACCAAACTGCTCTATCTGGAAACGCCATCGAACCCGCTGACGGAAATTGCCGATATCGCCCGGCTGGCCAAGCTTGCCCATGCCAAGGGTTGTCTGCTGGTGGTGGACAACTGTTTCTGCACGCCCGCACTGCAACGGCCGCTTGAACTCGGCGCGGATATCGTGATTCATTCGGCGACGAAATATCTCGATGGCCAGGGTCGCTGCATGGGCGGCGCCGTGGTCGGCAACGCCGAATTGGTCGGCAAGGAGGTGTACGGGTTCATGCGCACGGCGGGTCCCTCCCTGAGCCCGTTCAATGCCTGGGTGTTCCTCAAGGGTCTGGAAACCCTGAGTCTGCGCATGAAGGCGCACAGTGCCAGCGCGCAAGTGCTGGCCGAGTGGCTGGAAAAACAGCCACGCGTGCAGCGCGTGTACTACCCGGGGCTGGCCTCGCACCCGCAGCATGCGCTGGCCAAGCAGCAGCAGACCGGCTTCGGCGGCATTGTGGCGTTCGAGCTCAAGGGTGGAAAGGAGGCGGCATGGGGGCTGATCGATTCAACCCGGCTGATCTCCATCACCGCGAACCTGGGCGATACCAAGTCCACGATCACGCATGCCGCCACCACCACACACGGGCGACTCACGCCCGAGCAGCGCGCCGATGCGGGCATCAGCGATGGCCTGATCCGCATTTCGGTTGGGCTGGAGGACATTGAGGACCTGAAGCGTGATCTCTCGACAGGTTTGCAGGCTTAGCGTGCGGATCAACCGGGCCGTGTGGGCAAGAATGAATTGATTCGCTTATGCCGGACGATCCACGCCAGGTCCTTCTCCGCATTTGCCAGTCTGCGATTGCGGCCGTCCATGGCCGCAATCGCGTGCGCGCATACCTCCAACAGCATCCGGTTTCTGCACCAGTATTCCTGCTGAGCATCGGCAAGGCCGCCTGTGCCATGGCGCAGGGGGCGCACGAAGTACTGGGCGCGAACATCGTCGATGCGCTGGTCGTCACCAAGCAAGGTCACGCCGAATCGCTGCCGTGGCCGCTGCTGGAGGCCGGCCATCCGTTGCCGGATGAACAAAGTCTTGCCGCCGGCCAGAGGCTGATCGACTTTGCGGCGGCCATGCCGCCCGATGCCACGGTGCTGGTAC
>DATMWS010000184.1:0-13544 GCA_035562135.1 Thiobacillus sp.
TCCCACTGGAGCGGATGCTGATCGAGACCGATGCGCCGTATCTGGCGCCGGTGCCGCATCGAGGTCAGACCAATCAGCCTGGGTTTGTGAAGCACGTAGCGGAAGAAATCGCGCGGGTGCGCGGCGTCACCGCCGAAGCAGTGGGCGAAGCCACTACGCAGAATTTCTTCCGCCTGTTTGCTGCTGCCAGGCCCTGAGCTGGGTGTAAGGCGCGGTGGAATTCCGACCGGTTAGCCCCTGAGAGGCTGCCTCTGGACAGCGGTGTGGTTGGTAATGGCTTCCGGGCGATGGAGAAAGTAGCCCTGCCCGTAATCCACCCCAATTTCTTTCAGCGCCAGGAGGGTTGTCTCGTCCTCGATAAACTCTGCCACGCATCCAATTTTCAAGGTTTTGGCGATCTGGGTGATGGCAACGACGATGGAATGATCGTGATCGTCATGCACCATGTTGCGCACGAAGCTGCCATCAATTTTCAGGTAGTCCACTGGCAGCATTTTGAGATAGCCGAAGGAACTCAAACCGCTGCCGAAATCGTCCAGGGCGAACTGGCACCCCATTTTCTTCAGCTCCGTCATGAAGCGGGCCGCATGGGACACGTTTCGAATGGCTGCGGTTTCGGTGATCTCGAAAGTGATCAGGCTGGGCTTGACGCCGCTGCGCAGGATTTCCCGTTTGACGAAATCAAGCAGCTCCTCCTGCCCCAGTGACTGCCCGGACAGATTGATGGCGTAGGCAGCCAACCCCAGCGTGCTGCCATGGCGGGCGATGAGTTGCAGCGCATTGTGGATGACCCAGCGGTCGATTTCGGGCATGTGACGGAACCGCTCGGCAGCGGGAATGAGCCGCCCCGGCAGGATCAGCGAACCATCCTGTTCCAGCATGCGAACCAGCAGTTCGCAGCGGGGCGCTTCGCCGCTGGCAGGATCAAGGGGATAGATTTTCTGGAAGTGCAGAACAAATCGGTCATTTTCCAGAGCGCTTGGAATGCGCACCGACCATTGCATCTCCAGGTGGCGCCGCGCCTGCTCCACATCGTCCAGGCTGGAGACGTGAATCTGGTTGCGCCCCTTGTCTTTTGCCACGAAACAGGCAATGTCGGCGTTGCTGAAGATGTCCACTGCAGCGCTTGTGTCCGGGCGGATGGGAACAACACCAATACTGATCCCCACCTCGAAGGTCTGCCCTTCCCACAGATATCGGTAATCGCGGATCCGATTGCGGATATCTTCCGCCAGGGCACGAGCCTCGTTCAACGGAATATCCCGCATCAGGATGCCGAATTCGTCGCCCCCCAGACGGGCGACGGTGTCGCTTTCGCGCACCCGGTGGCGCAGCATCGTAGCGAGTTCGATCAGCAAGCCGTCGCCGGCAATATGCCCGCAGGTGTCGTTGACCACCTTGAACTGGTCCAGATCCATGTAACAGAACGCATGGTTTGTGTCGTTTTTCCTGGCGTCCTGCAGGACTTCCTCGACTTGCCGCTCGAATTCGCGGCGATTGATCAGTCCCGTCAGGGCGTCATGGGTGGCCTGGAAGGCCAGCTTGCGGGAGGCCTCCCTTGCCTCGGTCACATCATGGAACACCAGCACGGCACCGATGGTCTTGCCCGCTTTGCCGCGGATCGGTGCGGCGGTTTCCTCGACGGCGTACGACCGGCCGTCGGCACTGAGCAACTGGGCGAGGTTGACGCCGCTGATCACGGTATCCTCTGCCAGGCAAAGGCGCGCGGGGTTGGCCAGCGGACTGCCTGTGGCCTGATCCCGTACCCGATAGATGGTTTCAATGGGTTTGCCCACCCCCTCTGCCAGCGTGTAGCCGGTCAGGATTTCCGCCACCGGGTTCAGATAGAGCACCCGGCCTTGCAGGTCGGTGGTGATGACGCCGTCACCGATGGAGTGAAGCGTCACCTCGGCGCGTTCCTTTTCCTCGTGCAGGGCATGTTCGGACTGGTGCAGGGCTGCAATCCGGTTACGGATCGCTTCGGTCATGGTGTTGAAATTACTGGCCAGCACGCCAATTTCGTCGCGGCTTGTCACCGGGATATGAAGGTCGTAATCGCCCCCGCTGATTTTCTGCGTGGCGGAGAGCAGGGACTTGATATGCCGGGTCAACAGGTAACCGGCGATGCCCAGGGCAAGCAGGGTGAACAGGATTTCAGCCCCGGCAATCAGCAGGCTCTGGCGCAGAATGCTTTCCCTCGAAGCCACAAAGGAGGCCATCGATAGCCCGTAGCGAGCGTATCCAACGGACTCACCTGCAAGCGTGATCGGGATGGCGGTGTCATAAACCAGGTCGGTCAGGCTCTGTGATATGTTCTGATCGACGGTGGGAAGATACGCCGTGTCGACCTTGCCGGCTTGGGCGTAAATGACGTTTTTGTCATCGAAGACGACGATATAGTCCAGCTCGGCGGCCGGGCTGTTGACAAGTTGCTGCAGGATTTCGTTGACCGACGCATGATCGCGCTCAAACAGGCGCGCCCCCAGCGAAGCATTGAGCAGTGGGCTGACGGTTTGCAGCCGTGCCTCGGTGCGATCTTCCATCACTTCGGTCATCAGCCGCAGGCTGTTGGCAATCAACAGCCCCAGCATCGTCACTTCAATGACGATGCTGACAATGACCAGCCTGGTACGGATGGAATGGAAAAAGGGGGTCTTGTTTTTGGTCACGAGCCGGCCGGATTCATGAATTTCCGTGTATAGGGATCAAGCCTCTTCATGACCTTATCGTCAACCTTCTGGAATTTTTCATAACCGGTTGCGGAAAAGTAAGCTTCGCTGCCTGCAACCTGATGATAATCAAGCAGTAATTTTTTTATTTTCTCGACGTCTTGTCTGGGCAGACGTTGGTTGGCCATAAGCAGGAAGCCCGGGGCTTCGTCGGTAGTGCCGATGACCCGCATCTGATCCTTTTGCTCTTCCCCCAGAACCCGCCAGAGTAGCGTTCCCGTGACCGACGCATCGGCCTCGCCGCGCAAAGATGCGTGCATGGCATTGTTGTGGGTGCGCGTTTCGATAATCGTCACCGACTCACCGGGAACGAGGCCTTTTTCCCTGAGCAGGTGCTCCGCCATTTGATAAATGAGGGAGGCCTGTTGCGCGATCATCACGGTTTTTCCTCTCAGATCCTCAATCTTGTGGATATTCGAATCCTTTCGGGTGAGAAAAATGCCTTGGACGACATGGCCAGTCTGGGCCAGCCGTTTGTAGCCGTCACGGGTTTCTGCAAGGCGGCCAAGATGGGGGGCGGTGATGATGATGTCGTACTGGCCTTGACGGGTTCGCTCGATAAAGCTCTCAAAGTCCGGGGCGGTGACCAGGGAGATGGGGCGCTGCAGGCTTTTGGCGAGATGGTCTTTGAGCGGGGTGTGAAAGGCTGCCAGCTGGACAGGCGAGACATAGGGGAACACACCTAGAATCAGCGGGGGTTTCTCGCTTGCCATCGCGGATGCTGGGCCCAGAAAAAGGACGAGCACAACGGAAATAAACCGTATCAAGCTTGCCATTCAACACCTTTCACCAAAATTGCCTGCCTTAGGCGCCTGAACGAGCAGGCCTTCCCAGTCGGGTTTGCTGCGTAATGTTCACTGAGGCAGCCACAGGGTCGAGGCCAACTCAGCGGTTGTGCTGAGGAAACAATATGTCAATACGGGTAAGTGGATCGAATTCTTTAATGAATGGAGTCGTGTCCCTTATTCAGACCAGGCTGCCAGCCTGTTGAGCACGTGCGCCGCCGCCCGCAGGCCGAAGGTGGCGGTGACGCACACGGAAGAGCCAAAGCCGGCGCAATTGAGTCCATGCAGGTGCGCGTCCTCCGGACGTTCGTAGCATGCGCCGCCCTCGGCGCTCGGATAGGTGAGCGGCTCGGTGGAATACACGCAGTCGACGCCGAATTTTTTCCCGGGATCGCGCGGAAACCCATGTTCGCGGCGCAGGCGCGCGCGCACCTTGGCCAGCAGGGGGTCTTCGGTGGTGCGGGCGAGGTCGGCCAGTTGCACCCGTCCGGGGTCGGTCTGCCCGCCGGCGGCACCGACGCAGACCAGCCTTATCCTGTTCCGGCGGCAGTGGGCGATCAGTGCGGCCTTGGCGCGGGCGCTGTCGATGGCATCCACCACGTAATCGAAACGGTTCGCCAGCAGTCCGGCGACATTCTCGGGGGTGAGGAATTCCTCCACACCGGTCATCCGGCACTGCGGGTTGATGGCATGGATGCGCTCTTTCATGGCCAGGGTCTTGGACTTGCCGAGTTCGTACGTCAGCGCGTGAACCTGGCGGTTGATGTTGGATTCGGCCAGATGGTCGGGATCGATCAGGGTAAGCCGGCCGATGGCCGAGCGCGCCAGCGCCTCGGCAGTCCAGGCGCCGACGCCGCCGATGCCGATGACGCAGACATGTGACTGCTGAAACCGCTCGAAGGCTGCCGTGCCGTAGAGCCGGCGCACACCGCCAAAACGCCGCTCGAAATCGATCGCGTGTTCGCTGTGGAAGAGGTCAGTCATGGACTGGTCCGGAGACAGGTTGTCGTCAAAGAGGCAGGCGCAGGGGCTTCAGGCGGACAGGGAACGGGCATGACGCGAATGATAGCGCGTCTGTTGCCGCGATTTTGAGGCTAGCCTGTCCCGGCAAATCGGGGGACAGGGTCGGCAAGGAATGAAGCCGTTTGAGCGAGCCTGGAAATCGACTCCGACTCGGTGTGGCTGAGGGGGCAGCCCCCAGCCGACGGATCAGAGGCTCGCGGTTTCGAGTTCGAACTGGATCGCCTGGATGCCGGCACGGGCACAGGCCTCGTCCTGCTCGCCGGTCGCCGCGCCGGAGATGCCGACCGCGCCGATGATGTTGCCGGCGGCCTCGATCGGCACGCCGCCAGCGGAAAACACCAGGCCTTCGACCTTGCCGACCGAGAACGGCTGAGTGAAGCGATCGGCCATGGTCGAAGTGGCCGCATTGAAGTTGACCGCGGTGAAGGCTTTCTGCCGGCTGATCTCCAAGGTCACGCGCGGCGCCAGCGTGTCGCGCAGCACCACCATGGCGTCGCCGCTGCGATCAACCACGGTTACGCCAATCTGGATGCCATCCTTGCGGCAGGCCGCCATCGCGGCACGGGCGAGTTTTTCCGAAGCCTCGACGGTGAGCCGGGGGATTTTGATGATGACGGGCGCTTCTGCAGCGATCGCGGGAAAGGCAAAGAACGCGGCACAACTCGCCGCGATCCATGAAGGTTTGCGCATGAGAACTCTCCTCCTGTTGGTCGGTTGAAGTGACAAACGTCCTGCATGGCGGGCGGTTGAAAAAAGCCCTGGCTGGGTCGCGAGCAGAGGTCGCCATGCACGACACGATGTAAGCCCAAGGCCGCTGGTTGCAACGGCGCACATCATGAAGCTTAGCGTACTAACCGAAAAACGCTTTGACCTTGTCCATGAACGACTGCGCGCGTGGGTTGTTGTTCCGGCCCGGGCTCAATGCCTCGAATTCGCGCAACAATTCGCGCTGGCGTTCGGAGAGATTGACCGGCGTTTCGATCTGCATGTGGCACAGCAGGTCGCCAGGCGCCTGGCTGCGCACGCCCTTGATGCCCTTGCCGCGCAGGCGGAACACCTTGCCGGACTGCGTTTCGGCCGGAATCTTGATCTTGGCATGGCCTTCCAGGGTGGGAATGTCGACCTCGCCGCCGAGCGCGGCGGTGGCGAAGCTGATCGGCATTTCGCAATGCAGGTCGTCGCCGTCGCGCTTGAACACCGGGTGATCCTTGAGGTGGATCACCACATAGAGATCGCCCGACGGGCCGCCGTTGACCCCGGCTTCGCCTTCGCCGCCTAGACGGATGCGGTCGCCGCTGTCGACCCCGGCGGGAATCTTCACCGACAGCGTCTTGTGTTTCTTGACGCGGCCTTCGCCATGGCAGGCGGTGCAGGGGTCGGCCACCATCTTGCCGGTGCCGGCGCAGCGCGGGCAGGTCTGCTGCACCGAGAAAAAGCCTTGCTGGATGCGCACCTGGCCATGTCCACCGCAGGTGGTGCAGGTGGTCGGTGTGGTGCCGGGCTTGGCGCCGCTGCCGTGGCACACGCCGCACTCTTCCAGGGAAGGGATGCGGATCTTGGTTTCGGTGCCATGGGCGGCTTCTTCCAGCCCGATTTCCAGGTTGTAACGCAGATCGGCACCGCGATAGACGCGGTCGCGACGGTTGCCGCCGCCACCGCCGAATATGTCGCCGAATATGTCCGAGAATGCGTCTGAAAAGCCTGCCCCGCCCCCCATTCCCGCCTGCTGGTCGATTCCGGCATGGCCGAACTGGTCGTAGGCGGCGCGCTTGTCCGAGTCGGACAGGATTTCATACGCCTGCTTGGCTTCCTTGAATTTCTCCTCCGCACCCTTGTCGTCCGGGTTGCGGTCAGGATGATGCTTCATGGCCTGCTTGCGGTAGGCCTTCTTGATTTCTTCGTCCGAGGCGTTTTTGGCGACGCCGAGGACTTCGTAATAGTCGCGTTTTGACATGGGATAGTCGGGAATTTAGAGCAGTGAGTCGCGATGAGTCGAGTGTGCGCGTGCTGGAGCGAAGAAGCCGAGAGGGCTTGCGCTCCTCTCGGCTCTTCGCTTGGGCTACCGGCTGCCTTACTTGTCCTTCACCTCTTCAAACTCGGCATCCACCACGTTGTCGTCCGCCGCCTGGCTGCCTGTGTCCGCCGTCGCACCCGGTTGCGCCTGGGCTTGCTCGGTTTTATACATCTGCTCGGCAAGCTTGTGGCTGGCGGTGGCGAGCGCATTGGTCTTCGCCTCGATGGTGTCCTTGTCACCTTCGTGCACAGCGTCTTCCGCTTCTTTCAACGCGGTTTCGATCGCAGCCTTTTCCTCGGCCGACACCTTGTCGCCGTATTCGGCCAGCGATTTCTTCACCGAGTGGATCATGCTGTCCGCTGCGTTGCGCGCAGTCGCCAGTTCGACGGCCTTGTGATCCTCGGCCGCGTTGGCTTCGGCGTCCTTCACCATGCGCTGGATTTCTTCCTCGGAGAGACCGGAGCTGGCCTGGATGCGGATCTTGTTTTCCTTGCCGCTGGCCTTGTCCTTGGCCGACACATGCAGGATGCCGTTGGCGTCGATGTCGAAGGTGACCTCGATCTGCGGCATGCCGCGCGGCGCGGGCGGAATGTCCGTGAGGTTGAACTGCCCCAGGCTCTTGTTGCCCGAGGCGACTTCGCGCTCGCCCTGCAGCACGTGCACCGTCACCGCGCTCTGGTTGTCGTCGGCGGTGGAGAACACCTGCGAGGCCTTGGTCGGGATCGTGGTGTTCTTCGGGATCAGCTTGGTCATCACGCCGCCGAGGGTTTCAATGCCCAGCGAGAGCGGGGTCACGTCGAGCAGCAGCACGTCCTTCACTTCGCCCTGCAGCACGCCGCCCTGGATCGCGGCGCCCACGGCGACCGCCTCGTCCGGGTTGACGTCACGGCGCGGATCCTTGCCGAAGAAGTCCTTCACCGCGTCCATCACCTTGGGCATGCGGGTCTGGCCGCCGACCAGGATGACGTCGTCGATCTGCGAGGTGGTGAGGCCGGCATCCTTCAGCGCCATCTTGCACGGATCGATGGTGCGCGTGATCAGTTCTTCCACCAGGCTTTCGAACTTGGCGCGGGTGATCTTCACCGCCAGGTGCTTGGGGCCTGACGCGTCCGCCGTGATGTAGGGCAGGTTGACTTCGGTCTGCTGTGCAGACGACAGCTCGATCTTGGCCTTTTCCGCGGCTTCCTTCAGGCGCTGCAGCGCGAGCACGTCCTTCTTCAGGTCGACGCCCTGTTCCTTCTTGAATTCCTCGGCGATGTAGTCGATCAGGCGCTGGTCAAAGTCCTCGCCGCCGAGGAAGGTGTCGCCGTTGGTCGACAGCACTTCGAACTGGTGCTCGCCTTCCATTTCGGTAATCTCGATGATGGAGATGTCGAAGGTGCCGCCGCCCAGGTCATACACGGCAATCTTGCGGTCGCCTTCCTTCTTGTCCATGCCGAAGGCGAGCGCGGCCGCGGTCGGCTCGTTGATGATGCGCTTGACTTCCAGGCCGGCGATGCGGCCGGCGTCCTTGGTGGCCTGGCGCTGGCTGTCGTTGAAGTAAGCCGGCACCGTGATGACGGCTTCGGTCACTTCCTCGCCGAGATAATCTTCGGCGGTCTTCTTCATCTTGCGCAGGGTCTCGGCCGACACCTGCTGCGCAGCCATTTTCTGGCCGCGCACTTCCACCCAGGCATCACCGTTGTCGGCCTTGACGATCTTGTAGGGCATCAGGCTGATGTCCTTTTGCACTTCCTTCTCTTCGAAGCGGCGGCCGATCAGGCGCTTCACCGCATACAGGGTGTTCTTCGCGTTGGTGACCGCCTGGCGCTTGGCGGGCGCGCCAACCAGGATTTCGCCGTCCTCGGTATAGGCCACGACGGACGGCGTGGTGCGGGTGCCCTCGGCATTCTCGATCACCTTCGGCTTGCCGTTTTCCATCACCGCCACGCAGGAGTTGGTGGTGCCCAGGTCAATGCCAATAATGCGTCCCATGATGCGTTCCTTCTAAAAAGATTGAATTGATTTGAATGTGGGGGAGGTCGGGCTTATTTCAAGACCGTGCACTCAAGCATCCTTGCCCTTGGCGACCATCACCAGCGCCGGCCTTAGCGTGCGCTCGTTGAGGCGGTAGCCCTTTTGCAGCACGGTCACCACCGTGTTGGCTGGCTGGTCGGACTCAACCACCTGGATTGCCTGATGCTGGTGCGGATCGAACTTCTCGCCCAGCGGGTCGATGTCGTTCAGGTTGAATTTGGAGAAGGCGGCGGTCAGCTGTTTCAGGGTCAGTTCGACGCCGTCCTTGAGGTTTTCCACGCTCGGCGACTCGACCGTCAGCGCCGCTTCCAGGCTGTCCTTCACCGCCAGCAGTTCGCTGGCGAAATTTTCCACCGCAAATTTGCGCGCCTTGTCGACGTCTTCCGCGGCGCGGCGACGCATATTTTCGGTTTCCGCCTTGGCGCGCAGCCAGGCATCGTGATGCTCGGCCGCCTGCAGCTCGGCTGCTTTCAGCAACTCTTCCAGGCTCGGCATGATTTCCTTCTCGTGGGTTTCAGCCGTGTTCGCGTCGTTTTTGAGTTCGTCCTGCATGTGTGCTCCCAATTGGTTCTCGCGGAAATCTGGGGGCGCGAGCAGGGTTTTCAAGCCCCCCGATCAAATAACCGGATGGGCAATGCCCGCAACCGGAATAAAGCGGGGAGCGTTGCCGTCTTATTTCGGACAGGGAGGGCAAGCCATGAAACGATCCGGTTTAACGGCTACAAGCATGATACTGGGTGCCATGGCGCTTGTTTTGGCGTCAGTGGCCAGCGCAGGGTTTCAGACGAGGGAGGAAGCCCTCGCCGCCCTGCAGCAATACAATCGCCTGATTGAGGCTGCGCCGAACCGCGCCGATCTATATACGCTGCGCGGTGATGCGTACTATGCCCTGAATGATTTATACGGGGCGATGGAAAATTACACCGCCGCCATCAAGCTGGACGACCGTCAGGATAATGCCTTTTTTGGTCGGGGCATGGCCCTCGGGCGCATGGGCCTGGTGGACGATGGCATTGCCGATCTCGACGTCTATATCCAGCGTCATCCCCACAGTTCCGTCGCCTACACCAAGCGCGGCGTGCGCAATATCTGGCGCAACAATCTGGTGGAAGCCGAGCGCGACCTTGCCCGCGCCGTCGAGCTGGATCCGAGCAATGCTGAAGCTCACGACGACCTTGGCGTGGTGCATGCCAAGCACAACCGCATCAGTTTGGCGGCCAAACACTTTTCCACTGCGATCCATCTGGATCCTGGCTACCAGAAGGCTTACCACAACCTGGCCATCTGCTTTTACCTGAGGGGCCAGCACCGGGAAGCGCTGGAGATCGTCGATGCAGGTCTCCAGCTTGATCCCGACAGCCGGGATTCGCTGTTGCTGAAATTGACCGTTCTGCAGGCACTGGGACGGACAGATGAAGCAAAGGGCATTGCCGAGCGTGCCGAATTTTTACCCGAGAGCAACTGGTCCGAGCGGAGCGAAGCAGGCGCCCTTTCAAAACAGGGGGAAAAGAAATGATTCGGGGTTTGCTGATTGGAGGCGCTTTTCTTTTGGGGCTCCTTGTGCCGTTTGTGACGGCTGCCGCCAGTCCGGATGTGACGCTCAACGATGTTCAAGGCAAGCCACACCATTTCAGCGAATACATCGGGCGCGGCCAGTGGACTGTGCTAACCGTGTGGGGGCCGCGCTGCCCGCCCTGTATCGAAGAAATGCCGGAGTTGCAAAAGTTTCACGACGCCAATCAGGGCGGGAAGGCGAGGGTGCTCGGCGTGGCGGTGGATTTCCCCAGTTTTGGCCCGGCACGACGCGATGAAGTCGCCCAATTTGCCGAGAATTATCTGATCAGCTTCCCTTTGTTGCTGGGAAGCGAGGAAGCATTCACGCGTTTCGGCGGCGCTGATCTGCTGGGCGTGCCGACCACGGTGATTTACGATCCAAAGGGCGCCCTGGTCGCGCGCCATGTCGGTAGTGTGAGCCGCGACATGCTGGAGCGTTTTATCAATCAATGGAACAAGCCGGAGGCAGCGAAATGAAGTCCTGGATTACGATAGTTTGCCTATGCGTTGCGCAGATGGCTGTTGCAGCGCCGTCGCGCCCGGAGTTTCATCGCGCGGTGTACACCCTGCATGAGCAGCAAATTGCCCGGCACACGATCCGGACAGAGGAAACCATCGGGGAATACAAGGGCGCAGCCGCAGCCGGATATCGCTATCGCATTACAAACTATTACGATGCGGGGACGGGGCGCCTGCTGTCGCGGATACAACGGGATGCCAGTGTGCCCGAGGCGATTCATATCGTTGAAGTGAATGTTTATGATGCCGATGGCAGGCTGGCACGGGATTTCTTTTCCAGCGCACCGCCATGGAAACCGGTTCACCCGTCACACACATACATCAATCTGCACAACCACAATGACCGGTTGCACAGCTTTCGCCAGTATGAGCTTGAGGGGCAGGTGAATTATGAGTTTTGTGACGGCGAACTGGAAGGTAAACCTGTCCGCATTGCGCTGGACTGGAGCGCAATTGATGAGAAAACCAATGCTACACCCGAATACCGGGCGTGTTTTGACGGCATGAGCAAGGATTGGGCACAGTACACCACACCGCACTAGCGGTTCCCGAGATACCTCCCCTCCTGGGGGCCGCATGGTCTTGTTTGCGGCGGGCGCTCGGTTTGCCTTAAACCCACCTCTCGATTAGAATGCGCGGCTCTCGGAGAGGTGGATGAGCGGTTTAAGTCGCACGCCTGGAAAGCGTGTTTAGGATAATATCCTAACGCGGGTTCGAATCCCGCCCTCTCCGCCACACACAATTCGACCACGCTGATATACATGCCGAAACATGCCTACCACGGCAGGCTGTCCGTGGTTGTTCCCGTCAAGAACGAGCAGGACAACGTCGAGCCGCTGGTGCGTGAAATCGCGGCGGCGCTGTCCGGCAACACCACGTTTGAAATCATCTACGTCAACGACGGCAGCACCGATGCCACCCAGGCACGGCTGCAGGCGCTGAAGACCGAATTCCCGATGCTGCGGGTGATCCGCCATAGCGCCTCGTGCGGGCAGAGCCGCGCGGTGACCACCGGGGTAAACGCAGCGCGCTACGAGTGGATTGCCACCCTTGACGGCGACGGCCAGAATGACCCGGCCGATATCCCGGCGCTGCTGGCGCAACTGACCAACCCGGCACAGCCCGCCAATCTGGAATTGCTGGCAGGCTGGCGCGCCCGCCGCAACGACACCTTCCTGCGCCGCCTGTCGTCGAAAATCGCCAATGGCGTGCGCTCGCGCATGCTGCGGGACAACACGCCCGACACCGGCTGCGGCCTCAAGCTGTTTGCCCGCGAGACCTTCCTGCAGCTGCCCAACTTCAACCACATGCACCGTTTTTTGCCCGCGCTGGTGATGCGCAACGGCGGCGCCGTGGTCTCGGTTCCGGTGCACCACCGGGCGCGCGAACGCGGCACCTCCAAATACGGCGTGCACAACCGGCTGTGGGTGGGCATCGTCGATCTGTTCGGCGTCGCCTGGCTGCAGCGGCGGGTGCGCCTGCCGCTGATCGAGCCCGACTCCGACCTCTGAATGAAGGCGGCCTGAATGAAAGCGCGCGTCATCCTCAAAGGTCTGGCGCTGATGCTGAGCCTGGCGCTCTTGGGCTATCTGTTCAAAACCAGCGATCTGGGCAGCAGCGTCAACGAGGCCTGGATCGATGCGCGGGTGCGCGGCCATGGCATCAACGGCGCCCTGCTGTTCCTGCTGATGGGCGGAATATTCACCGCCATCGGCCTGCCGCGCCAGATCATCGCCTTCCTCGGCGGCTATGCCTTCAGCGTGGGGCTGGGCACGCTGCTCGGCGCGCTGGCCGCGCTCTTGGGCTGCATGTTGAGCTTCGGGTATGCGCGCCTGTTTGGCAAAGGCCTCTTGCGCGCGCGGCTGGGCGAACGCGCCGGTCGCTTCGACCGCTTCATCCACGACCACCCGTTTTCCATGACGGTGCTGATCCGCCTGTTGCCGGTGGGCAGCAACCTGCTGACCAATCTGGCCGCAGGGATATCCAGCATCCGGCCCAGGCATTTTTTCTCCGGCACGCTGCTCGGCTACCTGCCGCAGACGCTGGTGTTTGCGCTGGTAGGCAGCGGGGTTCACATCGCGCCCGCCTTGAAACTCGCGCTCGCCATTGGTCTGTTCCTGATCTCGGGGGCGTTGGGTGCCTGGCTTTACCGCCATTTCCGGCATGGCCAGAGCCTCGACGACCAGATCGATGCCGCGCTGGACGAAACTGAACCTTCACCCCATGAATCCTCACCAAAATCCTGATTTCTCCGGGCGCGCCCTGCTGCTGTTGAGCCTGCTGCTGCTGGCGGTACTGACGGGGGTGGCGCTGCTGACGCGGCCGCTGATTCCGATCGACGAAACGCGCTACGTCAGCGCGGCGTGGGAAATGTGGCTGCGCGGCGATTTCCTGGTGCCGTTCAAGAACGGCGAGCCCTACAGCCACAAGCCCCCTTTCATGTTCTGGATGTTTCACGCCGGCTGGGCGCTGTTCGGCGTCAACGACTGGTGGCCGCGCTTGGTGCTGCCGCTGTTTTCCGCCGGTGTGCTGCTGCTCACCTATCAGCTCGCCCGCCGCCTGTGGCCGCAACGCCCCGGCCTCGGCGGGCAGGCCACGCTGATTCTGTCGAGCGCGCTGTTGTGGATTGTCTTTTCCACCTCGGTCATGTTCGACGTGATGCTCGCGTTCTGGGTATTGCTCGGCATGCACGGCGTACTGAGTGCCGCCAACGGCAAGTGGCGCGGTTTTGTCATGCTGGGCATCGCGATCGGTATGGGCGTGCTGACCAAGGGCCCGGTCATCCTGCTCAACCTGCTGCCGATCACCGTGCTGGCGCCGTGGTGGCATCCAGGACTGAAATGGGGCCGCTGGTTCGGCGGGGTGGGGCTGGCGGTGCTGCTGGGGGCGGCGATCGCCCTGATG
>DATMWS010000185.1:0-36664 GCA_035562135.1 Thiobacillus sp.
GCGCGTTCTCGGCGTTCTGCTTGACGGTGCTGGTCAGCTCTTCCATCGAGCTGGCGGTCTCTTCCAGGCTGGAGGCCTGCGATTCGGTGCGGGAAGACAGGTCGGCGTTGCCGGTGGCAATCTCGCGCGTGGCGACCGCGATGGTCTCGGTCGAATGCCGGATATCGCCGATCGTCCCGGTCAGGTTTTGACGCATTGCGTTGATGGCATACAGCAGGCTCGATGTATCGCCTTTTTCGAGGGCAACTGCCCTGGAAAAATCCCCCTCCGAAATCGCGCGGGCAACGTCCACCGCATAGGCGGGCTCGCCGCCCAGCTGCTTCATGATGTTGCGAACCAGCCAGAAAACGATCGCGCTTGCCACAATCAACGCCACCACCACCAGCACCAGCGCCAGCATCAGCATGCGCTGGCTGAAAGCAGCCATTTCAGCTTTTGTTTGTTCAACCGCGGCCTGCTTGGCTTCGCCGAAATCTACCAGGCGGGTCCGGATATTGCGCCACACCGGCGTCTCTTCCTGGCTGATCGCTGCGATGGCTGCGGCCTGATCGGTGCTTGCAAGCGAAACGATTTTCGCCTGAATGGGCGCTTGCTGCTCGCGAAAGGCCACCACTTCTTCCAGAATCTTCAGGTCGGCGGGGGCAGCTGCAGCCAGGTCCAAGGCCGCTTGACTGTTCTTCTTGAACTCGGCGGCCGAGGTATCCAGATTCTTGTAAGCCGCCTGGTTGGACGGATCCATGACGATGTTGCGCAAAGCCTGGCCCATTTGCAGTCCGTGGGCATACAGGTTGGTTGCCGCATGGGCGAGTGCCAGATCCTTTTCGAGGAATTGTTCGAACCGGTTCTTGTTGCTCTGCATGCCGGTCAGCGCCACGCCGATCGCAACGCTGAAAAGCATGAACACCATCCCCATGCTCAAAATGATTTTTGACTTAAGCTTCATGTTTGCAAAACCTTCTTAATTTACGTTTCAACTACTGTTACTGGCTGAAACAATTCAGTCCAGGCTGGATTCAAAGCGGACACTTACCTCAGAACTCTTCCCATTCATCGCTGTTGCTGCCGCCGGCGGCGGCCAGTTTCTTCGGTCGTGCGACTGCAGCCGCTGCCGCTTTGGGTTTGGTCGGCAAGGCCGTGACCCTGTCGCTCAACACCGGCAGCTCCGCCCGCGGGCTGTTCATGCCATCCAGCTTGAACACGCTTACCGCCTCGGCCAGCTTGGCCGCCTGATCCTGCAGGCTCTCGGCCGCAGCCGCAGCTTCTTCCACCAGCGCGGCGTTCTGCTGGGTCACGTCGTCCATCTGCGTGATGGTCTGGTTGACCTGCTCGATGCCGGTGCTCTGTTCCTGGCTGGCCGCGGCAATCTCGCTCATGATGTCGGTGACGCGTTTGACCGAGCTGACGATCTCGTCCATGGTCTTGCCGGCTTCGTCGACCAGCTTGCCGCCGGCGTCGACCTTGCCGACGGAATCCTCGATCAGGGCCTTGATCTCCTTGGCCGCGCCGGCGCTGCGCTGCGCCAGGTTGCGCACTTCGGCGGCGACGACGGCAAAGCCCCTGCCCTGCTCGCCGGCACGCGCGGCTTCCACCGCTGCGTTGAGCGCCAGGATGTTGGTCTGGAAGGCGATGCCGTCGATGACGCCGATGATGTCGGCAATCTTGCGCGAACTTTCCTTGATCGAAGCCATGGTGTCGACGACCTGGCCGACGACCCGGCCGCCCTTGACCGCGACGTCAGCGGTGGAACCCACCAACTGGTTGGCCTGGCGAGCGTTCTCGGCGTTCTGCTTGACGGTGCTGGTGAGCTCTTCCATCGAACTGGCCGTCTCTTCCAGGCTGGCGGCCTGCTCTTCGGTACGGGAGGACAGGTCGAGGTTGCCGGTGGCAATCTCGCGCGAGGCGTGCGCAATGGTATCGGTGCCGGTGCGCACCTGGCCGACAATGTTGACCAGGCTATCGTTCATGTTCTTCATGGCCCGCATCAGCTGGCCGGTTTCGTCATTCGTGGTCACCTCGATGGTCTGCGTCAGGTCGCCCGCCGCCACCCCCTCGGCGATCCGGACCGCCCGACACAGCGGACGGGAAATCGCGCGAACCAGCAAGAAGCCGATCAGCCCAGCCAGCAGCACCCCCGCCAGCATCACGATAATGGCAACATTGCGCACCATGACATAGCGGGATTGCGCGGCCTCGAATTCGCCTTTGGCTACATCGAGCTGAAGCTGGATGAGCGCCTCGGCGCCGGCCCGCACTGGCGGGTAGGACTCTCTCATCGGCCCCTGAAGGATTTCACCTGCCTGCTGGAAATCATGGCCGGCCAGTGCGGCAAGTGCAGGTTGCAGGCCATCCCGGCCATATTTAAGGCGATTGGCGCTGAGTTCCTCGATCAGTTTGGCTTCTTCAGCCGTCAGCTTGCTGGCCGTGTAAGTTTTCAAGAGGGTGTTGATTTCCTCCATCCCTTTCCTGATCTCGGCCACGTTCTTGTCGACCACTGAAACATCCTCAGGAAAGGCCGACAACTGACCGGAAACCGATTCGCCGACGAGAATCTGACTCTTGTTCATCAGGGCGGATACGCGCTCCAGCTGCCCCAATGCAATCACCCGGTCTTCGTAGACCGTTTTCAGCGAGGCATTGGTGGTGTTCAAACTGACCAGGCCCAGGACCCCGATGCCCACCAGCAGCACGGAAAGGAAGCCGATCACGAAAACCAGCCGCGCCTTGATGCTTAGATTCTTTAACATGTTAGTCACCTCATTCCTGTCTAAACTCAGCCCGGAAACTTGCCCGTATCAGTACCGCACGACTCAGCAGGCTTTCGCGCACTACGCTGCGATCTTTTCAATCAGTCCCATCTCTGAACTGGACATGAGCTTGTCGATATCTACCAGGATCAGCATGCGCTCGTTGAGCGTGCCCAGGCCGATGAGGTAATCGCTGTCAAAGGTCGTCCCCATTTCCGGAGCGGGCTTCACCTGTTCCGGGGTAAGGGTGGTGACGTCGGACACGCTGTCAACCACCATGCCCATCACCCGGCCGGCAATGTTGAGGATGATCACCACCGTGAACTGATCGTAGGTGGGGGTGCCCAGACTGAACTTGATGCGCATGTCCACGACCGGCACGATGATGCCGCGCAGATTCACCACGCCCTTGATGAAGTCGGGGGAGTTGGCGATGCGGGTGACCGGCTCATACCCGCGAATCTCCTGCACCCGCAGGATGTCGATGCCGTATTCTTCCTGGCCCAGGGTAAAGGCCAGAAACTCGTTTCCGGCGACTTCACCGGACGCCTGCATGCCGGTTTGTGCTTGTGTCTGTGTGGTGTACGACATGGCTTGTATCCTTATCTAGCCTCAGAAAAAAACGGGGTCAGCGTTGAGCTGGCGGCTGGAGCGCAACAGCGCGGAAACATCGAGAATCAGGGAAACGCCGCCGTCCCCCAGAATGGTGGCGCCGGAAATACCGGCCACCTTGCGGAAATTCGACTCGAGGTTTTTGACGACGACCTGCTGCTGCCCGACCAGGCCGTCAACCAGCAAGGCCGCCTTTTTCCCGTCGGCTTCGAGAATGACGACGATGCCCTGTGTCGGGTCGGTGAATTTCGGTTCGATGGCAAAAATCCGATGCAGCGGAATCAGCGGCAAATAATCTCCACGGATCTTGACCACCTGACCCTGCCCGGCAATTTCCTTGACGTCTTCTGACACCGGCTGCAGCGATTCGATGACGTAGCCCAGCGGCAGGATGTACACCTCTTCCCCCACCTTGACCGACATGCCGTCGAGAATTGCCAGCGTCAGCGGCAGCGAGATGGCGATGGTGGTGCCTGAGCCGGGAACCGAGCGGATATCGACGGTGCCGCCCATGGCTGCGATGTTGCGCTTGACCACATCCATGCCCACGCCGCGTCCGGATACGTCGGTCACCACTTCGGCGGTGGAGAAGCCAGGGGCAAAAATGAGTTGCCAGACTTCGGCATCGGGCATCGTGTCCGATACCGGCAGGCCTTGCTGCTTGGCTTTTTCCAGGATTCTGTCGCGATTCAGGCCGCCACCATCGTCGCTCACCTCGATCACGATGTTGCCGCCCTGATGCGCGGCCGACAGGGTCAGCTTGCCGGTTTCGTTCTTGCCGCTGGCGCGGCGCTTTTCGGGCATTTCGATGCCATGGTCGACACTGTTGCGCACCAGGTGGGTGAGCGGATCGACAATGCGCTCGATCAGCCCCTTGTCGAGCTCGGTGGCAGCGCCACGGGTGACAAATTCGACTTTCTTGCCGAGCTTGCCCGCCAGGTCTCGCACCATGCGCGGGAAGCGCGAAAACACATAATCCATCGGCATCATGCGGATCGACATCACCGCTTCCTGCAGGTCGCGCGTGTTGCGCGCCAACTGACTGGCGCTGTTGAGCAGACGCTCATGGACGATGGGATCGAGCGCGTTGATGCGCTGCTCGATCATGGCCTGGGTGATGACCAGCTCACCGACCAGGTTGATCAGCTGGTCGACTTTTTCCACGCCCACGCGGATCGAGGACGATTCCTGGTTGCTGCCTTCCTTGTCGGTGGCGCGGCGGCCAGGGTTCCTGGCTTCGGCAGCGGGTGCACCGGCGGTAGCCGCTGACTGCTCGGCCTGGGCTGGCGCGGCCGATGCAACGGCTGCCTGGCTGGCGGCATCTGCTTTCTCCGGCTCGAAAATTCCGTAGCCGGGGTCTTCGGCTGACTGCTTGGCCTCGGCGCCGCTTTGCGCCGCACCCGTAAAGGGTAGGCCGGTAGGTGCCCCGCTGCTCTGCAGCGACCCTTCCGCACCACCATGCGTAATCTTGAGGTCGTCCGGGTCGAGCACGAATGAGCAGATCGCGACGATGCTGTCCTGGCTCTCGCTGGTGGTCAGGGTGAAAACCACGCGCTTGTCGGCCAGACTCTCCTGGCTGATCGTCCCCAGCAAACCCAGTTCTGCTGCCAGCGCGTCCACATCCCGCTGCGGCACCTCGGGCAGTTCGATGCGGAAACTGCAATTGCCGTCCGCATCCGCAACCGGCGCGGCTTCGGACCTGGCGGATTCGGGCGCCACAACGGCAGCCTGATTCGCCCCTGCAGTCGGTGCTTCCGGAAGAATGCCCTGCGACAACGCCTTCAGCCGCCTGCATACGCCGTCAACCGCATCCTGATCGACGCTCGAACCGTGATGGTGGCCATCCATTTGCATGGTCAGCACATCCTTGGACACCAGGAAGGCATCCACATGCTCGGGCGTCAGCGCCATCTCGCCCTTGCGGATGCGGTCGAGCAGCGACTCCAGCATGTGGGTGACTTCGGTGATGTCGTTGAACGCAAAGGTGGCGGCGCCGCCCTTGATGGAATGGGCTGCACGAAAGATCGCATTGAGATCCTCGCTATCCGGTGCGGACACGTCGAGAGCCAGCAACAGCTTCTCCATTTCGGCGAGCAGTTCATCCGCTTCGTCGAAAAACACCTGGTAGAACTGGCTCATATCAATTGTCATTTTTGAACTCCGTCATTTACGTGCTGCACATTCGATTGCTGCATCTTCAGCCAATCAGTTTTTTCACCACTTCGGTCAGCCGCGCCGGATCAAAGGGCTTCACCAGCCAGCCATTGGCGCCTGCTGCCTTGCCCATCGCCTTCATGTCGTCACCGGACTCGGTCGTTAACATGAGAATCGGCACGGTTTGGTAATTCTTCATAGCGCGCAGCGCCTTAATCAGACTCAGGCCATCCATGCCCGGCATGTTCTGGTCGGTCAGCACCAGATCCACCTTCTGCTGCTTCGCCTTGTTCAGGCCATCCTGCCCGTCAACCGCCTCGATCACCCCATAGCCAGCGGCTTTCAGGCTGAAGGACAGCATCTGGCGCAGCGAGCCCGAGTCATCCACTGCAAGTATTGTTTTACTCATTGTTGCTCCCGCTCTTTTCATGTTCGGGCTGGTGCCCGGTGTTCCGTCATCTCAAAACAGCTCGATGTCGCCGCTATCCATGTGCCGCTGATTCACTGTGCTGCGCACGCCGCCTGCCCGTTCGGTACAGCACGTCCCCACCCGGTCGCTGATCTGGTTCAGCGTCGCCAGCAGGGCTTCATTGTTGCTTTCCGGCAGAACCGATCCGGTGGTGTCGAGTGCGCCAAACACGTCGCGCAGCCCGGCCAGGTGCTGCACCATGCGGCCGATCAGCTGGCTGGTCATGTCCTGAAACTGCAGGCCGGTCACCGCGGCGCCGACATGCTGATTGATCTCGCCACGCAGCGCCTCGAAGCGCGCCGCATACTCGGGCGCCGGCATGCCGTTGGCCAGCAGACCGTTCAAGGCTTCCTGCTGCAGGTCGACTGTGTGATGAATCGCCATGAAGCTCGCACACAGTTTTTTGATGGCCTCGTCCAGCAACACATCCATCTGCACCAGATCGCGCTCCACCTCGGCCAGATGCTGGTCGCCGTGCACCGACACCCCGGACAGCAGATGGACCACCTGCACGTTGAGCCGCTCGCTGGGTGACATGTCGTTGGCAACCATGGATGGGCTCATAGGAAGTTGAACAGCGACAGGCCCGAGGTTTTCACGAAGGAGCGCTGCGCGGCCTCGAGCGTGATCTGCTGCTGCGAAAGCTGCGTCAGCGCCTCGGTGTAATCAAGGTCCTGCAAATCGGACAGGATCTGGCTGTACTGGATGTGGCGATCCTCGCCCGCATTGTCGAGCGCATCGAGTTCCTGCAGGCGCGAGCCGACCGACGCACGTACCGTGAGCACGTTGTCCAGGGCCAGGTCCATATCACCGTTGGCGGCTGCCAATGCAGCGTCAAGCCCTGCGGTACCGGGCGTATTCAGCTGGTTAATGAGAAGGTTCAGGGTTTCAAATACATCCTGGCCGCCGCCCTGGAACACGGCCTGCCCCGGGTTGCCGACTGCCATCTGGCGCGTGGCGTCAACCTGCATTAGCTGCTGCCCCTGGTCGCCGTCGTACTGCGCGCCGGTTGCGGTCTCTACAAAGGGTGTCGTGGTGTTCTTAAAGCCGGAGAACAGGTAGTTGCCCTGTGCATCGCGGCTGTTGGCCAGCCCCAGCAGTTGTTCGAAGCGCCCGCGCAATTCGGTTGCCATAAAACCGCGCTCCGTATCGCTCAATGCGGCGTTGCCAGCGGCGACGACGGTGGTCTTCACGTCCTGCAACAGCGCCGTGACGCTCGACAGCGTGCCTTCCACCGCGCCAAGCGAACTTTTGGCATGCTGGCGGTTGACGCCGTACTGGGTGTTGAGCGACTGCGATTGCGTGACCTCGAGCGCACGCGCGGCAGCGACCGGATCGTCCGCCGGGGTGAGAATGCGGCGGCCCGTTCCAATTTGCTGCTGCGTCCTGGCCAGGCCGGACTGCAGTTCGCCGATGCGGGCGGCGCCGGTTTCAAACAGGGTTTGGGTGCTGATGCGCATGATGTTCGTTTCCCTTTTTATCGACCGAGCGAGAGCAAGACGTCGAACATCTGGCTGGCAATCTGCATCACCTTGCCGGCCGCCTGATAGGCCTGTTGGTAGCGCAGCAGATTGGTCGCCTCTTCGTCGAGGTTGACGCCCGACTCGGTTTGCAGCGAGAGGGTCGCCTCGGAGAGCAGCATGCCCGCTGCGCTGCTGGTCACATCAAGTTCGCGGGTCTTGTTGCCGATCTGGCTGACGATCTGCGAATAGGCGCCCTGATAGGTGGTGGTGCCACCGTTCATGGTGTTGGTGGTTTGCAGCGCGCCCAGCAGCAGGGCATTGCGGTTGTCGCCGACGCCGCCGGTGTTGGGCTCGATGGTGAAGCTGTCGGGGGGAACCGGCGTTCCGCTGATCGTGGCGCTCCAGCCGTTATAAGCAATCGTTCCGCCGGGCGTATACGTTACCCCGGTCGGGTTTCCCGTCCCGGTTCCTGTGACATCGAATGTCGTTGCGGAAGTAAACGTGATCGTGACGGGCTGCTGCAGATTGGCGTTGGGCGGCGGCGGCGTGTTTACGCTGCCCGCGCTGATGGCACCCGAGCCGGTGTTGCCGGTTGTAACCGCGGTGCGGATCGGTGCGGCAGCCGCGATCAGCTTGGGATCGGCGATTGCCACGGAAAAGCCGGATGCCCCAGCCTGGGCGGAGGGGATGACGAAGAAATCGCCGCCGAGGGTGCCGTTGATATCCTGCCCCAGGCGATGTTGGGCGTTGAAGGTGGTCGCGAGATCAATGGCAAGGGTATCGAGCGCAGCCTGCGCCGGCTTCAGCGACTGGCTGCGGAATTCCATCACCCCGCCCAGCTTGCCGCCGGCGAGGCTGGACTCGCCCACCATGACGGGGCCACTGGCGGTCTGGTAGGCGACCTCGATTTTTTCGGGGTCGGTGAGCGAAGCGATCGTAGTGAGCGAGGACGTTGTCACCCCGACCACCAGCGGCTGTCCATTGCCGATGAAAACGTTGTAGCCGCCGTCACCCTGCTTGACGACCGTCGCCCGGATTTCCTTGTTGAGGTCGAGAATCAGCTGGTCACGCTGGTCGAGCAGGTCGTTGGCGGGCTGGCCATTCGCGCCCTGGGCGCGGCCGATGGCATCGTTCAGCTGCGCAACCTGCTTCGCATAGCTGTTGATAACGCTGACGCTCGACGTGATCTGGCTGTTGACGCCCTGCTCGATCTCGTCGAGCCGGCCGGCCAGGCTCTGAAAACGCGCAGCCAGTGTCTCGGCCGACGACAGCGCCGCCTGGCGCGCCGGGATCGAAGAAGGATTCGAGGACAGCTCCTGGATGCCGCTGAAAAAGCCCTGCAAGGCAGGCGACAACCCGGAAGCGGGGTCGGCCAGCATGTTGTCGATCTGCTTGATCTGGGCGTAATGGCTGTCGAGTCCGCTTTTCGTGGTCTGCGCGGTGCGCACCTGACTGCCGAGGAACTCGCTGTAAATGCGCTTGACCGCGGAGATCTCGGTGCCCTGCCCCAAGAAGCCAAAGCCGTAATTTTGCGGCTGGGCTGCGCCCTGCACCACGACCTGGCGGCTGAAGCCCGGCGTTGCGGCATTCGCGATATTGTGGCCGGTCGTGCTGAGCCCCACCTGCGCGGCAGCGAGGGCGCTCTGACCGATGCTGAGAATGTTGGTTGCCATCTATCTATGCACAGGTGGGTTTCGGGAAAAGGTCATCACTATGATTAATAGGTGAATCGGTGGGATCGCCGGATTCTTGAGCCGACCTGGTCAGGCCTGGTCAAATTGTCTGATCACGCTCATCAGCTTCTGGGCGTATTTCGGGTCGGTGGCATAGCCGGCCTGCTGCAGACCCTGGGCAAAGCCGGCGGCATCCTGTCCCTGCGCGATCACGTTCTGGTAGCGCGCGTTGCCGCGCAGCAGGTTGGCGTAATCGCGGAAGGAGTCAGCGTAGGAGTCGTAGGCGCGGAAGCTTTCCACCTGCTTCTGCGGTTTGCCGTTGACGTATTCGGTGGTGACGATGTCGACCGTTTGGCCTTTCCAGCCGGCGCCAGCCTTGATGCCAAACAGGTTGTGGCTGTTCTGGCCGTCGGCCCCGCGGATTTCAGCCTTGCCCCAGCCGGTTTCCAGCGCCGCCTGCCCCAGCATGAAGCGGGCGGGAATGCCGGTGCTGGCGCTCGCCGCCTGGGCGTGCGGCAGCAGCCGCTGCACAAAGGCCTCGACGTGCGCCGGGGCATACGACTCCACACGCGCTTTAGCACGTAGTGGATCGGAGTCCCCTTGTGGGGCATCCCCGGTTCGAGCGGGGGTTGCCGGCAGCGGCTGCGCCGTCCCCTGGCCCGGGGCATACGACTCCATCCCGCGAAGCGGGACTTTAGCGCGTAGTGGATCGGAGTACCCAAGGGCATCGAGATCCCCTTGTGGGACATTCAATGGAAAGCCTTGCGCAGCGTCCTCGCCCGGAGGGGGCACATTCAGCGCGCTGGAGAGCTGGCGCACCATCACCTCGGCCAGGCCGATGCCGCGGCTGGCCATGCGCTGCGTCAGCTGCTGGTCGAGCATCGAGGTGTACATGCGGGTCTGTTCGCTGTCGAACATGCCGTCCTGCGGGGTGGCCTCGCGCATGCTTTTCATCAGCATGTTCATGAACACCGCCTCGAACTGCTGCGCCGCCTGTTTCAGCGCCTCGGGCGAGGATTGCTTGGCGTCGAGCTTGAGCTGGTTGACACCCTGGACATCGAGCGCGAATTTCGATGTGAGGTCGGCGCCGCCCATGCCATTCATTTAGATGACCTCCAGCTCGGCACGCAATGCGCCGGAGGCCTTCAGGGCCTGCAGGATTGCCAGCAGATCCTGCGGGGTGGCGCCGATGGAATTGAGCGCCTTCACCACGTCGGAAAGCGAGGCGCTGCCCTTGAGCAGCATGACTTCGCCCGGCTGCTGGCGGATTTCGATCTGCGACTGCGCGGTGACCACCGTTTGGCCTTTGGAGAACGGCGCCGGCTGGCTGATGACCGGTTCGGTGGTGATGACCACCGACAGGTTGCCGTGCGACACCGCGCTGGGGTCGAGCATGACGGCCCGGTTCATCACCACCGAACCGGTACGCGCGTTGATGATGACCTTGGCCATGGCTTGCGCGGGGCTGACGTCGAGGCTTTCGATCGTGCCCAGAAATGCGACCCGCTCGCTTTCGCCGACCGGCGTCTTCACCTGGATCACGCGGCCGTTGAGGGCGCGCGCGGTGTCCTTGCCGAAGCGCGCATTCACCACCTCGACCACGCGGCTGGCGGTGGTGAAATCGCTTTGCCGCAATTCCAGATTGATGCTGCCGGTTTCGCCCATTACGGTGGCGATGCTGCGTTCGACCGTTGCGCCGGCAGGAATGCGGCCCACGCTCAGATGGTTGATCTGCGTCGAACTGCCGTTGGCCGCCGCGCCGGCGCCGCTGACCACCATGTTGCCCTGTGCCATGGCGTAGACCAGCCCGTCGGCGCCTTTCAGCGGCGTCATCACCAGGGTGCCGCCGCGCAGGCTCTTGGCATTGCCGATCGACGACACCGTGATGTCGATGCCCTGCCCGGCCTGGGAAAATGGCGGCAGATCGGCCGTCACCATCACCGCCGCGACGTTCTTCAACTGCATGTTGACGCCGGGCGGCAGGTTGACGCCCATTTGCGTCAGCATGTTGATGATGCTCTGGGTGGTGAATGGCGTTTGTGTGGTCTGGTCGCCAGTGCCGTCCAGGCCCACCACCAGGCCATAACCCACCAGTTGGTTGATGCGCACGCCCTGAATGGCGGCGATGTCCTTGATGCGCTCGGCATGCACGACACCGCTCAGCAACAGCGCGGCCAGCATGAACAGACGGGGAATGGTCATGGTGCCCACCGTTTATAAAGGGATGAAACTGAGGAAAAACCGCGCCAGCCAGCCCGCCACTTCGGCCGAATCGAACTTGGCGCTGGTGCGGTATTCAAAGCGCGCGTCCGCCACCTTGGCCGACGACACGGTGTTGCCCGCCTGGATGGTGTCGGGCTGCACCACACCCGACAGGCGGATGTATTCGGTGCCCTTGTCGAGCGCAATCTGCTTTTCGCCAGCGACGATCAGATTGCCGTTGGGCAGCACTTCGATCACCGTGACGGTGACGCTGCCGTTGAAGCTGTTGCTGGAATTGAGCGCCGACTTGTCGTCGTACTGGCTCGACGACTCGGCGTTCACACCCAGCTTCTGCAGCGATTTGAGCGACAGACCGGCGAAGGCGCTGATCGACGAATCGACCGCGCCGTTTTTCGACGCATTGGACGACGCCTCTTTGCCGGCCTGGGTCTTTTCGTTGATGACAATGGTCAGCACGTCGCCGACGTGGCGCGCGCGCCGGTCTTCGAACAGCGGCCGGTAGGCGGCCGCCTGATAGATGGCGCCATTGCTGGCCACCTGGGTGGGCTGCGCCTGCGGACGCGCGGTGGTCGGCTGCCCCACGATGGACGTCGGCGTGGTGCCGCAACCCGCCAGCCCCAGCAGCAGGCCGAACACGCCAAGTGAACGCAAGGTATCCATGGCCAGGCTCACAGCTGGGTCAGACGCTGCAGCATCTGGTCGGATGTCTGGATGGCCTTGCTGTTGATTTCATATGCGCGCTGGGTCTGGATCATGTTGACCAGTTCTTCCACCACGTTGACGTTGGAGGTTTCGACGTAGCCCTGATTGAGCAGGCCGGCACCGTTGCTGCCGGGTGCGTTGGAACTCGGCGTGCCGGATGCGGCGGTTTCGCCGTAGAGGTTCTCGCCCAGGCTCTGCAGGCCGGCCGGGTTGATGAACATCGCCAGCTGCAGCGTGCCGACGGTGGTCGCGGTGGCCGACCCCGCCTGCGTGATCGACACCGTGCCGTCGCGCGCGATGGTCAGGCTTTGCGTGTCGGCCGGGATGGTGATGGCAGGCTGCACCGCGTAGCCGCTGGAGGTGACCAGCTGGCCGTTGGCGTCGGCCTGGAACGAGCCGTCGCGGCTGTAGGACGTGGTGCCATCGGGCATCAGCACCTGGAAGAAGCCGTTGCCCTGAATCGCCACATCCTTGGCGTTGCCGGTCTGCTGCAGGTTGCCCTGGGTGAAGATGCGCTCGGTGGCCACCGGTTTCACCCCGGTGCCGATCTGCAGGCCGGAGGGCAGTTGCGTCTGCTCGGACGACTGCGCGCCGGGCTGGCGGATGGTCTGGTACAGCAGGTCCTCGAACACCGCACGCGAGCGCTTGAAGCCGCTGGTGCTGACGTTGGCGAGGTTGTTGGAAATCACGTCCATCTGCGTCTGCTGCGCATCCAGACCGGTCTTGGCAATCCATAGTGAGCGAATCATGTCGGCTCCTTTAAAAAATCATTTCATCCGCGAAGGACGCGAAGAAACACGAAGGAAGATCGAAGGGCTTTTACTTCGCGGCCCTTCGCGTCCTTCGCGGACAAAAAATCAACTCATGCTCAGCAGCTGGGCTGCCTTGCTGTCGTTGTTCTCGGCGTGTTGCAGCAGTTTCATCTGCATGTCGAACTGGCGCGCCAGTGAAATCATGTTGACCATTTCGTCGACGACGTTGACGTTGGAGGACTCCAGCGCACCGCTGATCACGGTCACGCCGGGATCGGCACCCGCCGGCGTGCCGTCTTGCAGACGGAACAAACCGTCGTCACCGCGCACCAGATCGGCGTCCGGCGGGTTCACCAGCTTCAGGCGTCCGATCGAGGTCAGACCGGTGGCGGCGGAACCGTCGGGCACCAGCGAAATCGTGCCGTCCTTGGCCACCGCGATGTTGCGGCCGGGCGGGATCGACAACGGGCCGCCGTCACCCAGCACCGCGAGGCCGTCGCGCGTCAGCAGCACGCCGTTCTCGTCCAGCTTCAGGCTGCCGTTGCGGGTATAGGCCTCAGTTCCGTCTGCGGACTGCACCGCAATCCAGCCGTCGCCCTGCACCGCCACATCGAGCTCGCGCCCGGTGTGCTGGATCGCGCCACCGCGGAAATCGCTGCCGGTGGTGGAATCGACCACGAAGGCGCGGGTGGGCAGGATCGCGCCCTGCACCGGCACCGCGCGGAACTGGTCGACCTGCGCGCGAAAACCCGTGGTGGTCGCGTTCGCCAGGTTGTGCGAAGTGGTCGCCTGCTGCTCCAGGATGTGCTTCGCGCCTGACAAGGCGGTGTAGATGAGACGGTCCATACAGGCTCCTCAGTGGGTCATCAAGTCAGGCTTAGCGCAGATTGACCAGGGTCTGCAGCACCGCATCCTGGGCCTTGATGGTCTGCGCGTTGGCCTGATACACCCGCTGGGCGGTGATCATGTTGACCAGTTCGGCGGTCAGGTCGACGTTGGAATCCTCCACCGCCGACGACTGCAGTACGCCCAGGCTGCCCGAACTCGGGACGCCGATCAGCGGATTGCCCGAGGTCGAGGTCTCGGCCCACATGTTGTTGCCCAGCTGCTGCAGGCCATTGGGGTTGGCAAAGTTGGCCAGCACCACCTGGCCCAGCACCGCCGCCTGGCCGTTGGTATAGCGGCCCAGCACCATGCCGTCGGCACCGATGCTGAAACCGGCCAGCCGCCCAGAGGTATAGCCGTCCTGATTCAACGTGTTGACGCTGAACGCGGAGCCGAACTGGGTGGTGCCGGTGAAGTCGAGCGTGACGTTGAATGGGGTCGTGGCGCTCGTCGCGGTCGCCGGCACGGCGACGGGGGCCGCAAGCGGCATCAGCGTCGTCAGTATCCCGTTCGTGTCGAAGTCCAAGGTGGCGACCGGGGCCGCACCAATCGGCGTACCGTCACTGGCCGCGTAGACCTCCCATTCGCCGGGGTTTGCCGTTTTGACGTAGAACGTTTGCAGCGTCTGGGAATTGCCCAGGCTGTCATAGACTGAAACAGCAGTCGAATGATTGAAGCTGTCCGGGTTGTTCATATCGAAGGGGGTTATCGCCGGAACCGCACTGCCGGAATCCAGATTGAGCACGGCATTCACGCCGCTCGTGATCTGCGGTACCAGGTCGGAGGTGTTGATGCTCAAGGCCGTCGGCGCGCCGGTCAACAGCGCGCCACTGGCATTCGCCGTATAGCCGGTCAGCTTGGCGCCGGTCGGGTTGACGATGAAGCCCATGCGATCGAGCTGGAACTGGCCGTTGCGCTGGTAGGTGGCCTCGCCGTTGTTGTCCATGCGGAAGAAGCCGCCGCCGTTGATGGCCATGTCCAGCGGGTTGTTGGTCGCCGTGATGTTGCCCTGGGTGAACTGCTGGGATATCTGCGCCACCTTGGTGCCGATGCCGACATTGGCGCCGCCGGCTCCGGTCAGGGAGTTGGCATAGACGTCGGCAAACTGCGCCTGCGACTGCTTGAACCCCACCGTGCCGGAGTTGGCGACGTTGTTGCCGATGACATCCAGATTCTTTGCGGCGGCATTGAGGCCGCTCAAGCCTTGCTGAAAACTCATATTCTGCTCCTTGTGATGATTGCGACTGGTTTAATAGTCAGGTTCATGCTGCCGTGCTCAGAAAATCTGCCGGATGTCGGCATAACTCACGTTTTCGCTGTCCGCCAGATTCAGCTGCACACCCTGGCTGCCCTGCGAGACGCTGTTGACCAGCCCCAGATGCAGGGCGGTGCTGCTGACCGGCTGGCCGCCCTGGATGGCATCGATCCTGAAGTGGTACGCACCCTCCGGCGCGGCGGCACCGCTGCTGGTCAGTCCATCCCAGGCCAGCACGTTGATCCCGTCTTCGCGCGGGCCCAGTTCGAGACTGCGCACCACGCTGCCGCCGGCGTCGAAAATATCGACCTTCACCTGGTCGGCCGGACGCGACAATTCAAAGCCGAAGACATCCTCAAGTTCGGCCGGGCTGATGCTGTCGCCCGGCACCAGCACGCCGCGTCCGATCAGGTTGGCGGCCTGCGCCATCTGGTTGGCGCCCATGCTGGCGGCGAGCGCCTGCAGGCTGCTGTTCATGTCCTCGATGCCCTGCACGGTGGAAAGCTGGGCCAGCTGGCTGGTCACCTGGGCGTTGTCGAGCGGATTCAGCGGATCCTGATTCTTCATCTGCGCAACCAGCAGGGTCAGAAACCGGTCTTCCGTTTCCTTGGCGTCGCTCTTGGCTGCACTGGCCGCACCGGCGCCGAACAGGCTGCTGACATTGCTTGCGTCTTGTACCGTACTCATGGCATGTCCTTATTCCTGATTCAGGCTGATCATTGACCCAGGCTCAGGGTCTTGAGCAGCAGGGTTTTGGTGGTGTTCATCATTTCCACGTTGGACTGATACGAACGCGAGGCGGAAATCATGTTGACCATTTCCTCCACCACATTGACGTTGGGCATGGTCACGTAGCCCTTGTCGTCGGCGAGCGGATTCTTCGGGTCGTACAGCATTTTCATCGGCGACGGATCATCGATCACTGCCGCCACGTTCACCCCGGTTGCGCCGTTTTCGCCCACCGGGGTGGCGGCAAATACCACCTGCCTGGCCTTGTAGGCTTCGCCGTTGGCGCTGACCGCGCTGTCGGCATTGGCCAGGTTGCTGGCGACGGCATTCAGCCGCTGCGACTGGGCATTCATGGCCGAGCCGGCCACACTGAAAATATCGAATAGAGACATGCGCTAGACTCCTTATCCCTGCCTTATCCCTGAATGACGGCCAGCATGCCTTTGATCTGCTGGCTGATCCGGGTCAGGTTGAATTCATAATGAATGGCGTTGTCGGCGAACGCGGCACGCTCGGCGTCCATGTCCACCGTGTTGCCGTCGACGCTGCCCTGCGCCGGGGTGCGGTACAGCAGCCCCGCGTCGGCTGCCAGGCCGGGATTGCCCGGCAGGTGCCCCGGCGTCGTGGCGGCCAGCGCCACCCCGCCGGCCGCGGGCGCGCCCTTGAGCGCGCCCTGCAGGGCGGACTTGAAATCCAGGTCGCGCGCCTTGTAATTGGGCGTGTCGGCGTTGGCGATGTTGGACGCCAGCACCTGCTGGCGCTGGTCGCGAACGCGCAGCGCCTGGGTGTGGAAATTAAGCATGTCATCCAGCCGGTTCAGCATGGTCGTCACCTTTTTTCTGCAAAGCCTTTTTGCGATGACTGCATCCTAGACATGCGCCTGTCCATTCAATCGCACGATAAGCGGCAGAAAGCCGCCCCATTTCGCCGCTTAAGATGGCGCGCCGCTTCCTACAATGGCGCAGTGTGAGAAGCCGAGTCGAGGAGCCGTAGATGGCAGCAAAACCACCCCATGCAGGCAGACGAACCCACGCAATGTGGCTGGCCGCCGCTTGCCTGTGCGTTTCGGCCGTCGCCCACGCGGCGGACCAGCAAGACCCGGCCGCACTGCAGGCGCACGCCGAGCGCTTCCTGCAAACGATAACCGGCGGCCTGCCGGGCACGGCGACGATCCAGGTCAAGCCGCCGCGCAGTTCGCTGCCAGCCTGTGCTGCACTCGATGCCTTCCAGCCTGCGGGCAGCCGCAGCATCGGCAAGATCATCGTGGGGGTGCGCTGCCTGGCGCCGACCCAATGGACGGTTTACCTGTCCGCACAGGTGCGCCTGATCGGCCACTATGCCGTGACCCGCCAGCCGCTGCCTGCCAACCACGTGCTGACCGCCGCCGACATCACCCTGCGCGAGGGCGACCTCGGCAGCCTGCCCGCCGACATCGTCACCGATGCCGATGCGATGCTGGGGTATCGCGCGGTTTCCGGGCTGGCCGCGGGCGCACCGCTGCGCAGTGCGCTGTTGCGTCCGCCGCTGGCGGTGCAGCAGGGGCAAACCACCCGCCTGGTGATGAATGGCCCGGGCTTTTCGGTCCAGAGTGAAGGCCAGGCGCTGGCCAATGCCAGCCGCGGCGACCGGGTGCGGGTGAAAACCCGTTCCGGCCAGGTGATCAGCGGCGTTGCGCACGACGGCCAGCAGGTGATGGTCGCCTTTTAAGGTGCAGCCGCTTCAGGATGTGTATAAATTGACGTTACTGATCTAAGTTTAAAGACGTCATCACCGTTCTGCCCGACCAGACACAGGAAGCTGCCATGAAAATTGATCCCGGACTGAAGCAGGTTACGCTGCCCCCCTCCGCCGAAAACCGCCCCGCCCAGCCGCAGGCGAACAAGCGCTCCGACACCGGGCAGACCGATGTCACCCTGAGCCCGCGTGCTGCCCAGCTGAAGCAACTGGAAACCCAGCTTGCGGCGATTCCGGTCGTCGACCGGGCGCGCGTGGACAGCATCAAGCAAGCCATCGCCAGCGGCCAGTACACCATCAAACCCGAAAATATCGCCGAAAGCCTGATCGCCTCGGTGAAGGAAATGCTCCATGTCGCCAAATGAGTCGTCGCACCACAGCCCGGCCCTGCCTGCCCGGCTGAAGGTGGAAAACGCTGCGTGGCAGGCATTGCTGCAGGTGCTGCAGGAAGAGGAGCAGGCGCTGGTCGCAGGTGACGCCGACCGACTGGCGCTGCTGAACACCGCCAAACTGACGCAACTGCAGACCGTGAGCGACCATGCACGAAGCCGTCATGCCGATCTGCTGACTGCCGGACACACACCCGATCACGCCGGCATGGCCGCCTGGCTGGCGCAGCATGGCCAGCCCGAACAGCGCGCCCGCTGGCAGCAGCTATGCGAAATGGAACAAGCAGCCCAGGCGATGAACCAGCGCATCGGCGCGCTGATCGAGCTGCGCCTGGCCTCCACCCGGCAGGCGCTCAACGTGCTGGTCCACAGCGCAACCAGCCAGGGCGGCCTGTACGACCATGCCGGCCTCGCGGTCGCCGCGCACAAAGGCAAGCCGCTCACCGCCGCCTGATTAGCGTCAACCGGCAAACGCCGTTATCCAGTCCTGCTTTCGGCCCGATGACGGGCCTCACGCAACAGCGCGGACCTGTAGGAGGGGCGCCCTCGCCCCGAATTTCGCACCGTCGCCACCTTCACGGCTTCGGCCCGAGGCGGGCCTCCTACCAAGTATTCCAATGGGCAACCCCCGGGCTTCAAATTTCATCTGACGGATCAGCGCGCCTGAAACGCTCCGGGCCAATCGCCTGCATCAACTCGGCCTCCAGCGGCAAGGGTTGTTGCGTCATCAGGTCGGCCAGCGCCTCGCCCAGCAAGCCTGCCCACACCACGCCGCGCGAGGCATAGCCTGCCGCCACAAATAGTCCCGGTTTCCCGCTGACCGGGCCTACGATCGGCAGGCGGTCCGGCAGCGTCGCGCGCAGCGAGGCACGGCCACTTACGGCGCCATCTGCCAGATGCTCACCCGCCCCCGGCAGGATCGCCTCCAGCCGCGCCAGATTGGCGAGATCGCTGGCCGTGCGCGGCGCGGTGTCGTCGTCATCGTGCTCGTAGGTGGCGCCGACCAGAAGTTGGCCCGCACCCGGCGCCACATAACCTTCACGCGCAATCACCCGCTGGATTTGCGGCAGGCAGCCTGGCGGCAGCTGCGTGATCTGCCCGCGCACGGTGTTGAGCGGCCACGCCTGATCGGATACCAGATTGAGGGCATCGCGCGCATTCGCCAGCACCACGGCAGCGGCCTCGGCCAGCACGGCGCCGTCGCGGTCCAGCACCCGCCAGCCCGCTGCAACGGCCTGCACGCGTGCCACGGCGCAGCCGGTCCTTAACTGGATCGCCGGATGATCGAGCCAGGCGCGACACAAACTCCCCGGCACCACCCAACCCGCCGTCGGGTAAAACACGCCGGGCGCGGCGACCGGCCAGTTGGCCAGTTCGCGCGCCTCGCCCAATTCCACCCAGCGCGCGTACTCGGCAGGCGGCGCGCTGTCGGCCAGCGCCTGCTGCTGCTTCGCTGCGGCGTCCGCATCCTTCGCCAGATGCAGCACCCCGCAACGCGACCATTCAATTCCTTCCAGCGCTGCCCACGCGCGCAGGTCATGCAGGAATGCCGCGCGCGTCAGGCGCGTGGCCCGATTGTCGTCGCGCGAGATCACCGGCCGGAACACCGCCACCGGATTGCCCGAGGCTGCCTGCGCCGGCGAATCGGCACGCTCGATCACGGTGACAGCAATCCCCCGCTGCGCCAGCGCATGCGCTGTTGCGGCACCCGCCACGCCGGCACCGATGACGGCGACATGCTGCGGCACGGCGGAATCAACCCAGTTTGACTTGCCCTCGAAACGTGCGCTCAGGCAATGCCGCTTGCGGCCGTAGCCGGTGCGTTTTTCATGGACAAAGCCTGCCTCCGTCAAACCCTGCCGCACCGGCGCTGCCACCGTGTAGGTCGCTGCCATCGCGCCGGATTTGGCCAGCCGCGCCAGTGCGTCGAACAAGCTGGGCTGCCACAGGTCGGCGTTGCAGTCGGGCGAAAAGCCGTCCAGATAGAAGGCATCCACGCCGGCCTGCACCTGCGGAAGACAATCTGCGGCATCGCCCAGCATCAAGGTGAGCTGCACCCGGCCACCGTCGAGCGCGATGCGGTGAAACCCCGGCGTCAGCGTCGGCCAGTTCGCCAGCAGTTCATCGGAGCGCGCGGTGAACTCCGGCCATTGCGCATGCAGACGCGCCAGATCGTCAGCCCGGAACGGATGTTTCTCGATCGACAGAAAATGCAGCCGCGCGGGACGCGCCGGATCCGCCCGCCACGCCGCCCAGGTCGCCAGAAAATTCAGCCCGGTGCCAAAGCCGGTTTCCAGAATGACGAAGCTTGCGCGATGCGCCCAGGCCGCCGGCAAGCCGCAGCCCTGCAGGAACACATGGCGCGCCTGCCCCGCGCCGCCGTCGGCGGAATGGTAGATGTCGCCGTAGGCAGCGGAATACGGCACGCCGTCCTTGAATTCGAGACGGGCGGGTACGATGGTTTTCAGCATGGCCGAATGTTACATTGGGCCGGTTCACTGCCGCTTCACCCCGATCATGTTCAAATCCAAAACCGCCCACATTGGCAACGACACGTGAACTTGGGCATGGTTGATGGACAAGGCCTTTCTTGAGGAAGCGTACTGAAAGTCTCAATCGCTGCCCGGGCGTGTACCGGAAAGGACATCATTAAACGATGACAGAACAAACCTGGCCACCCCGGAAGCTCCATGTTGTTACCCTGTCTATCCTGCTAGCGCTGTTTTGCTTACGGGTGCTGGTGCAACTGCTGCAGCGCTATCAAGAGATTCCTTTCCTGCCTTCCTTCGACGCATGGCATAGTGGTGCCGTGCCATACGGGGTCTTGCTGGCCTCGCAGATTCTAATCATCGCTTTTTATGCCCGGATCCTGCAGCGCATCACGATGAATCGTATGCAACCGAGCCGCAGACAAGGCTGGATATTTTTCTTCATCGGGCTCATTTATTTGATTGTCATGGTCATGCGCCTGTTAATCGGGTTGACCGGCCTGTCTGATCATTATTGGTTCCGTGGCTACTTGCCGATCCTGTTCCATTTTGTGCTTTCGAGCTACTTAATCGTCGTGGGAAATTTTCATATTCAGGCCACGGCACGATGACGATGAACAAGACTGCATCCACTGCAACGACTGAGGCCCCACGGCCCCTATGGCAAGAGGCGATCGCCATGGTCGCCTACCCTGCCTCGTTCCTGCTCGCCATCACGGCGTTTCTCTGGGCAAGCACAAACGGCTACCCGAAATGGGTGAGCGCCTATTTACCGGTGATCGTCTGTGCAGCCGTCGTCTTACCCGTGCTGGAACGCATTTCGCCGCATCGCCGTGACTGGCGGCCGGACAGCCGGGAATGGTTCACTGACGCGCTCTACACCATCGTGATCCAGATCGCGATGCCGCCCCTGTTGGCCCTACTGGTGGTGCTGGGGTTAAGCGACCTGACACGGCCTTACCTGCATTCCTCGCTGTGGCCGCATCACTGGCCCCTTCTCGCGCAGGGCATATTGATGGTCTTGCTCGTTGATCTGATGCGCTACTGGGTACATCGCTTTGCGCACACGAACCCAACCCTGTGGCGACTACACGCCGTACACCATTCCCCTGACAAGCTTTACTGGCTCAACACGGCTCGCTTTCATCCCCTGGAGAAAGTCTTGCAGTTTTGCTTTGACTCCATGCCGTTCATTTTGCTGGGTGTGAATGAATACGTGCTGGCATTCTATTTCGTCTGTTATGCGGTCAATGGTTTTTACCAACACAGCAACGTCCATCTGCGACTCGGACTGCTGAATTACATTTTCAGCACAGCCGAGTTGCACCGCTGGCACCACTCGAAAATCCTGGAGGAAGCCAACCACAACTACAGCAACACCACCATCGTCTGGGACATGGTGTTCGGCACCTATTACCGCCCACGCGACCGCCGGATGGAACGGGCAGGCATTCAGAACGACCGCTACCCGATGCGTTTCGGCCAGCAACTGATCGGGCCGTTTGTAAGGAATCTCGAAATCCGGGACGTATTCGTGCCCTCGTTATGCCAGGTCGCACGGAATCTCATGCTCAGGTTCGGCTTTGCAATCGTCAATCGTACGGCCTGGCGGGAACTGGAGAAAAGCAGCCACGACGTGGCGGCAGCGCAAAAACGCGTGTTGCACGGAATCCTGCAACAGAACCGGAACACCGCATTCGGCCAGCGTCATCGCTTCGCCGAGGTGAATTCCATCGCGGATTATCAGCGCCTGTGCCCAGTACAGGGCTACGACAGCCTGCGCCCGTATATCGACGAGCAGGAAAGCTCGGGCAAACCTGCCATCACGGCAGAGGCGGCCGAGTTCTATGCCCAGACGAGCGGCACCACGGGCGCAGCGAAACGGTTGCCGGTCACGCCCACAATGCTGAAGCAGATCAAACGCCAGCAGGCGCTGGCCGGTTTTCTGCAATACCGTGCCTGCCCGCAGGCGTTCGGTGGCGCCTTGCTCGGCATCACGGGCGCAGCCGAGGAGGACCAAACCGCAACCGGCAAGACAGTCGGTGCGATCTCCGGAGTGATGTATGAAATGCTGCCATGGCCGATGAAACGAAAATTCATCCTGCCATCCGGGGTATTCGGGATCAAGGATCATCTGACCAAGTATCTGTTGATTCTTCGCCTGGCGCTGGCCGAAAGAGACATCACCTATATCGCTACCGCCAATCCCTCCACCTTCGTGCTGCTATTGGAGCTGGCGCATACGCATCGCGAGGAATTATTGACGGGTATTGAGACCGGCCAATGGCCGGCAGAGCACCCGCTCCCCATCAATGTGGCCAACGCGATGAAGCGAAAACTTCGGCCCAACCGGGCCAGGTCTGTCGAATTGAGAGCGCTCTTCGCCAGCCGGAATCGGCTCATGATTTCCGACATTTGGCCGCATGTTGCGCTGATGGCAACGTGGACTGGGGGCAATTGCCGCATCCCGCTGCAGGCCATCAAGGCGCAATTGCCTGAACGGGCAGTGACGATGGATTTGGGTCTGCTGGCAAGCGAGTGCCGGATCACACTCACGGTCGAGGCCAACACCCGCTCCGGGATGCCGGTTTTCACGGATTACTTCTTCGAGTTCGTCGAACGCGCCCAGTGGGATAACAAGCAGCCCGAATTCCTGACCCTGGATCAACTGGAACAGGGAAACGAGTATTACCTTTTTGTCACGACCACGGGCGGGCTGTATCGCTATGACATGAACGACATCGTCAAAGTGGCCGGGTTCCGGAACAGCGTCCCGCTGATCGAATTTCTGCAGAAAGGCCGGGGGGTGACGAATATCACCGGCGAGAAGCTTTACGAAAAACAGCTGATCCAGGCAACGGCGGATTTGGCGGCCCAGTGCTCGCTGGACATACCCTTTTTTATCGTGCTCGCCGACCGGATTGCCGGACATTACGAGTTTTATTTTGAGTTGAGCGGCTCCACCACGCCGAATCTCCAGGAACTGGGGCGCCTGCTCGACAGGTTTTTATGTCAGCAGAACGACGAGTACAAACAGAAACTCGCCAGCGGCCGTCTCAAGCCATTGCAAGCGCGGCAGCTCAAGCCGGGGACCGCAACGCATTTCCGCACGTACATGGTGGAGCGTGGCCAAAAAGACGGGCAATTCAAAGTCCAGTGTCTCGCCTACAAGGACGAAGTGGATTTCGATTTTTCATCGCAGCTCGCAACGGAATCACTCACATGAAAATCGCGAGCCTTGCTCTGGAGTCATTGCGCATCCCGTTCCGGGTCGCCTTCAAGCACGCCTCAGCCGAGCGCGTTGTGACGCAGGGCGTTTGGGTCATCGCCCGGTCAGAAGGGGGACATACGGGTTACGGCGAGGGCTGTCCACGCGACTATGTCACAGGTGAAACCGATGCCAGCGTCGTCGCATTTTTCGATAAATTCCGCGACAGCATCTCGGCCAGGGTCGCCGATTTGCCGAGCCTGCAGGAATGGAGCCAAGCCCATCAACTGGACATCGATCACAATCCGGCTGCATGGTGCGCGATTGAATTGGCGCTGCTGGACCTGATCGCCCGAGAGCTCAAACAACCCGTGGAAGCCTTGCTTGGCTTGCCGGCGCTGACAGGGCCGTTTGTTTATAGTGCCGTGCTGGGTGCCACGGGGACGCAACAATTTGCGGAAACCTTGGATCGCTACCAAAAGCTTGGGATACGCGATTACAAGATCAAGCTTTCGGGGGAGTTCGATCGAGATCGCGGGAATCTTGCCATCCTGCGGTCTGCCGGCATTGTGCCCGCGCAGGTTCGAGCCGATGCGAATAATCTCTGGACCAGTCTCGACGAGGCGCAGGTCTACCTCAAATCGCTTGATTTTTCCTTTTCCGCCATTGAAGAGCCATTGCAGGCGGGCCAGTTCGCCGACCTCTCATCGCTCGCCGGCTCCCTTGCGGCCCGAATCATTCTGGATGAAAGCATCACACGCGAGGGCCAGATCGCGCTGCTGCCGGGAACACCGGAACAGTGGATCGTGAATCTCCGTGTTTCGAAAATGGGTGGCCTGTTGCGCTCGCTTGAGTTTGTAGAGGCGTGCCGCGCGAAACGGCTGGGCCTGATTGTCGGCGCCCAGGTGGGTGAAACAAGCGTGCTCACGCGCGCGGCGCTGGTCGTGGCGCAGGCGTCGCGTGACATTCTGATTGCACAGGAAGGTGCGTTCGGCACCCTGTTGCTGGAGTCTGATGCCGTTCAGCCCGCACTCATGTTCGGCACAAAGGGGGAGCTCGACCTCCGACCTCTGCGGCTTGAGCATTTGCCGGGCTTCGGTTTAACGCCAATACCGGACCTGGCCGAGCGTTATTTCGATCGTGGCACAAAGGAAATTGCCCGCAGCGATTAGGTTCTTCATGGCGATAGTCTTTCGCGGCCTGTTGCGCGTTGCAATGCCGCCATGCGCCGCCTGGACCAGCAGAAATTTCAGTCCGTGTCATAGCCGGTTTCCAGCATGACTGCGCCATGCACCCAGCCCATGGCAAGCCGTAGGCAGCGGAATACGCCACGCCGTCCTTGAATTCGAGACGGGCCGGAACGATGGTTTTCAGCATGGCCGAATGTTACATTGGGCCGGTTCACTGCCGCTTCACCCAATCATGTTCAAATCCAAAACCTGGCTGCGTCTTGTTGTCGTCGTATTGATAGGGGCTGCGCTGGTCTATGCAGGCTGGCGCTTCACCCGACCGGCACCGCCCGAAGTCGAGCTGGCCACGATTGCGCGTGGCACCGTGGAATCCACCGTGGTCAACACCCGCGCCGGCACGGTCAAGGCCTGCCGCCGCGCCAAGCTGGCCCCGGTGGCGGGCGGTCAGATCGTCAAGCTGTGGGTGAAGGAAGGCGACCGCGTGAAGGCGGGGCAGCCGCTGCTGGAGCTGTGGAACCACGACCTCGCCGCGCAGCGCGAGCTCGCCACCCGGCAGTTGACCACCAGCGAGGAACGCCGCCGCGAAGCCTGCATCATGGCCGCCAACGCGAAGCGCGATGCCGACCGAACGCAGCAGCTCGCCACACGCGGTTTCGTCAGCCCGCAGAGCGGCGAGAATGCACGCGCCGAAGCGCGCGCCCGCCAAGCCAACTGTGATGCGCTCGTTGCCGACGTCAAGCGCGCGCAGGCGCAGATTCGCGTCACCGTCGCCGGGCTGGAACGCACCACGCTCACCGCGCCGTTTGCCGGCATCGTGGCGCAAGTCACCGGCGAAGTCGGCGAGTACACCACACCCTCACCGCCCGGCATCCCCACCCCGCCGGCGGTCGATCTGATCGACGACACCTGCCTGTATGTGAGCGCGCCGATGGATGAAGTCGACGCGCCCAAACTGAAAGCCGGTCAGCCCGCCCGCATCACCCTCGACGCCCTGCCCGGCCAGACCTTTACCGGCCGCGTGCGGCGCATCGCGCCCTATGTGACCGAGGTGGAAAAGCAGGCGCGCACGGTCGACGTCGAGGTCGATTTCGACACGCCGCCGGACCGCGTTCTGCTGGTCGGTTACAGCGCCGATGTCGAAGCCATCATCGAGCGCCGCGACAACGTGCTGCGCGTGCCGACCCAGGCGATCCAGCAGGACGGCACGGTGCTGGTGCTGGGCCGCGACGACAAGCTGGAAGCGCGCAGCCTGAAAACGGGGCTGGCCAACTGGGCGTTCACGGAAATCGTCGGCGGTCTCAAGGCCGGCGACCGGGTGCTGCTGTCCTTCGATGACGAAGACGTGAAGGCGGGCGTGAAGGTCAAAGCCAAAGCGGCACCATGATCCGCCTCTCCGCGATCACGCGCGTGTTCCACATGGGCGACCAGGAAGTACGCGCGCTGAACAACATCAACCTCGACATCGCGTCGGGCGAATACGTATCCATCATGGGACCGTCCGGTTCCGGCAAGTCCACGCTGCTGAATGTCATCGGCCTGCTCGACCATCCCGACAGCGGACGCTACGAGCTGGACGGCATCGACGTCACCACGCTGTCCGAACCCGAACAGGCGCAGGTGCGGCGCAACAAGGTCGGCTTCGTGTTCCAGGCGTTTCACCTGGTGCCGCGCCTGACCGCGGCGGAGAACATCGAGCTGCCGCTGATCCTCGAAGGCGTCGCTCCGGCCGAGCGCACGACACGGGTCGACGCCGCGCTGGACGCCTTCGATCTGCGCGACCGCGCCCGCCATCGGCCGGCCGAACTTTCCGGCGGGCAGCGCCAGCGCGTGGCGATCGCGCGCGCCACCATCCTGCGGCCGACCGCGCTCTTGGCCGACGAGCCGACCGGCAACCTCGATCACCGCATCGGCGCCGAAGTCATGGCGCTGCTGGAAGGCCTGCACCATGCCGGCACCACGCTGATCGTCGTCACCCACGACCGCGAACTGGGCGCGCGCGCGCATCGCCACATCGCCATGCGCGATGGCGAAATTGTTGGCGACGAAAAATGAAGCTGCGCGACACGCTGATCCTCTCCTTCGAAACGGTGGCGAGCTACCGCACCCGTTCCCTGCTCATCGTGCTGGCGATGGCGCTGGGGGTGGCGGCGGTGGTGGTGCTGACCGCGCTGGGCGACGGCGCGCGGCGCTATGTGGTGGGGCAGTTTTCCTCGCTCGGCACCAATCTGATCATCGTCCTGCCGGGCCGCGCCGAAACCTCGGGCGGTTTTCCCGGTGCCGCGCTCGGGCAGACGCCGCGCGACCTGACCCTGGAAGACGCCCGCTTTATCGGCCATCTGCCGCAGGTGCGGCGCTATGCGCCGTTGAACGTGGGCGTGGCCGAGCTCACGGCCGGCGGGCGGCTGCGCGAGGTGACGGTGCTCGGCAGCACCGCCGACCTGCTGCCGATCCGCAGCATGAAACTGGCGCAGGGCAGCTTTCTCGCCAAGGGCTCGGAGCGCAGCGCGCAGATCGTTCTGGGCAGCGTGCTGGCGCGCGAATTCTTCCCCGACGGCAAGGCCATCGGCCAGCGCATCCGCCTGGGAGACAGCCGCTTTCTGGTGTCGGGCGTGCTGGCCGTCCAGGGCGAGTCGATGGGTTTCAATTCGGACGAGATCGCCATCATCCCGATCGATTACGCGCAGGAACTGTTCAACACCTCCACCCTGTTCCGCATCCTGGTCGAGGCGCGCAGCCGCAACGACATCGAGCCAGCCAAGGCCGCGATTAGCCACGCCCTGAAACTGCGCCACGACGGCGAGGACGACGTCACCGTCATCACCCAGGACGCGGTGCTCGCCACCTTCGACCGCATCCTGCGCGCGCTGACGCTGGGGGTGGCGGGCATTGCCGCGATCAGCCTGGCGGTGGCCGGGATTCTGGTGATGAACGTGATGCTGGTGGCAGTGGCCCAGCGCACGTCGGAAATCGGCCTGCTGAAGGCCATCGGCGCGCCCGCCGCCGATATCCGTCGCCTGTTCTTCGCCGAGGCGTTGTGGCTGTCGCTGGCGGGCGGCGCCATCGGCTTCGCGCTGGGACACTTCGGCGCCTGGATGATCCGCCTCGCCTATCCGGTGCTCCCCGCCTGGCCGCCGACCTGGGCCAGCGTGGCGGGCGTCGCCACCGCACTCGCCACCGGCATCCTCGCCAGCCTGCTGCCCGCCGCGCGCGCGGCAAGGCTCGATCCCGTGCTTGCGTTGAGCGGAAAATGAAAATGGGAAAAACCTTTATCTGCGAAGGACGCGAAGAAGATCCCAAGAGTCTCGTCGTGCAGCCGCATGCCTGCGAGTGATGCGATCTATTCCAGTGACAGCCTGTTTCTTTTGTATGTGTTTTTCTTCGCGTTTCTTCGCGTCCTTCGCGGATAAAAAAAGGTTTTCAGGATGAACGCCGCCGACACCCTGCGCTTCGCCCTGCACGCGCTGACCGCGCACCGGCTGCGCACCTTCCTGTCTGCCTCCGGCATCGCGGTGGGGATTGCCGCGGTGATCCTGCTGACCTCGATCGGCGACGGCATTCATCGTTTTGTGCTGGCGGAATTCACCCAGTTCGGCACCAACATCATCAACATCAGTCCGGGGAAGGTCAGCACGCACGGCGCCTCGGTGGGCGCCATCGGCAGCGCGCGGCTGCTGACGATTGAAGACTCGCTGGCCCTGAAGACCTCGCGCTATGCGCAATACACCAATGCCGGCGTGATGGGCAATGCGGAAATCCGCGCCCACGGCCGCAGCCGGCGCGTGACGGTGTACGGCGAAGGGCCGGATTTTTCCCGCGCCTTCAACATGCACGTCGCGGTCGGCCAGTTCCTGCCACCCGATGATCCACGCAATCCACGTGCCTATGCGGTGCTGGGTTCGAAAGTACGCAGCGAGCTGTTCGGCAGCGTCAATCCGCTGGGCGCCACCCTGCAGGTCGGGGCATCGCGTTTCCGGGTAATCGGCGTGATGGAATCCAAGGGCCAGGTGCTGGGATTCGATCTCGACGACACCGTCTACATCCCCACCGCGCGCGCGCTGGAAGTCTTCAACCGCGAGGGGGTGATGGAAATCCACATCGCCTACCGGCCCGGCTCGCCGCTCGACACGGTGGTCGCGGACGCCAAACGCATTTTGATCGCGCGCCACGGCCGCGAGGATTTCACCCTCACCCCGCAGCAGCAGATGCTGGATACGCTGGGCACCGTGCTGGATGTGCTGACCTTCGCGGTGGCCGCGCTCGGCGGCATTTCACTATTGGTCGGTGCAGTGGGCATGGTCACGCTGATGCATATTGCTGTAGCCGAGCGCGTCGCCGAGATCGGCCTGCTCACCGCACTGGGCGCAACGCGCGCGCGCATCCGCACCCTGTTCCTGATGGAATCGACCGTGCTCTCCACCCTCGGCGGACTCGGCGGCCTCGCCATCGGCGCCGGCATCGCCTGGCTGCTGAAGACCACGGTAAGCGGCCTGCCGGTCAACACGCCGTGGGACTACGCCCTCGGCGCGCTGCTCGTGTCTGTGCTGATCGGGCTGGCCGCCGGCGTCGTTCCGGCCATGCGGGCGGCACGGCTTAATCCGGTGGATGCGTTGCGGGCGGAGTGATTGGCTGTATTGCAAAGATGCCAACCTTACTCGCAAGCAAGTAGCAAGTAGGTTGGGCTGAATGAAATGAAGCCCAACATGCATCCTCGCAGGATCATCAAAGATGTTGGGCTTTGCAGCCCAACCTACGCGAGCTGCTCGTGTCGGTGCTGATCGGGCTGGCTGCGGGCGTCGTTCCTGCCATGCGCGCGGCACGGCTTAATCCGGTGGATGCGTTGCGCGCCGAATAACGCCCTATATCCGCCTCCAATCACCGGACACAAAACGATGCATGGCCTGACGGCTCCGCCCCTGACTGCCCGAGCGGGGCGCCATAGCGATTGTCGTTTGTCCTACAAGACGTCGCGTACTTCACCTATACGAACAGGCCGGCACTGCAATTAAATTCTCATCTGCGCCGCCGACTCTAGAATGGAGAATCGATCCTGCACTCCGGGTCCGTTCGTCGCGTACTAAGTTAACGAAACGGCGGCTTTCTCAAATAGATTGCCCCAATTTTTGAAGGAGAACCCCATGAAAAACCTATCCAGTATTGCAGCGATCACCCTTGCTTCAAGCCTTGCCCTGCTCGTCACCGGCTGCGACCGCACGCCCGAGGAACCGACGGCAGGCGAGAGAGTAGACAACGCTGCCGAAGACGTGCGAACGGAGGCCAAAGACTTGGGCGACACATTGGAACGTAAAGCCGATCAGGCAGGCCAGGCCATCGATGACGCCGCGATCACCGCATCGATCAAAGGCAAATATCTGGTTGATGACACCCTCAAGGGCTTGGATATCTCGGTCGACACCGAGCAGGGGGTCGTGAAGCTGACCGGTTCGGTGCAGAGCGATGCCGCAAAGGAACTCGCCACCCAGATTGCCAAGAGCGCAGAAGGGGTGGTGAGCGTGGACAACCAGCTCACGGTCCAATAATCAGCTCGTGTAGGTCGCAATCGTTATTGCGCCGCATGTGACCGGTACAATGCGCTTCGCTTACTGCAACCCTACACCCTGTCAGGGCTCGTAGCCCTCGCGATGCGTCGCATTGATTGTGCGCAGCAGTTCGCGGAACGGAATGCTGCGCTCGTGCTTTTTGAACAATGGCATGAAGGCTAGATCCTCGCCATGCCCCACCCCGCCATAGTTGCCTGACACCATCGATTCGTGCAGTTCGCGCAGCATCGAATCCAGCGGGTCGAGGTAGGGCGTGTAGGTGGACGCTTCTTCGTCGTCGTGTTCCAGACAGGCGCGCAGTTCGTCGACTTCGTACACCGCCTCGTGCACCAGGTCGATCAGTTCATTGAGGTCTTTGGCTTTTTTCATGATCGCGTGCTTTGGGACAAAAGGTAAGGATACCGCCGCTCGGCGGACGATGCGACGGGCTGCGTAATTTGAGCGCAAGTTTCGGATTGCGGGCCGGTCCAAACCGGTAAACACTGTGATTCTCAAACCCCAGTTGAACGCCCACCATGGATACCGAACGTGTCGCCACCCCGCCGAACGCCGCCCCGATGGAGGCCGCGCAGCTTGCCGAGCAACGCTGGCAGGCTGTCGTCCGCCGCGATCCTCTGGCTGACGGCAAATTCGTCTACGCGGTCAGAACCACCGGCGTGGTCTGCCGGCCCTCCTGCCCGTCGCGCGCCGCCAAGCGGCAGAACGTGGAATTCTTCGAGTCGGCTGACCTCGCCGTGGCGGCAGGCTATCGTCCCTGCCAACGCTGCCGGCCCGATGCCCTTTCGCCGCAGCAAAGATGGACCGAACGGGTGCTGGAGGCCTGCCGGGCCATCGAGCAGAGCCCGTCGGCGCTGACGCTCGACCAACTGGCGCAGCAGGCGGGCATGAGCGCGCATCATTTTCAGCGCAGGTTCAAGGCCGTGACCGGCCTCAGTCCCAAGGCCTTCCACAAGGCGGTTCAGGCCAGGCGGGTGAGCGCCTCGTTGCAATCCACGCAGTCGGTGACCGAGGCCATCTATGACGCCGGATTCAATTCGGCCGGACGATTCTACGAAGAGGCGCCCGCCCTGCTCGGTATGCCGCCCGGCAGCTATCGCAAGGGCGGTGCGGGCGAGCACATCCGCTATGTCGTCGAGCCCTGCACGCTGGGATGGGTCATCGTCGCCGCCACCCGCAAGGGGGTATGCGCCATCGAGTTTGACGAATCGACCCAGGCGCTGGAAGCGCGCATCCGGGCGCGCTTCCAGCAGGCGCAGTTCGAGCCGGCCGACGCCGAATTCCAGCAGTGGATTGCCCAGGTGCTGCGTTACATCGAGCAGCCGCGCGGCGTGCTCGATCTTCCGCTTGACGTTCAGGGCACGGTCTTCCAGCGCCGCGTCTGGCAGGCGCTGCAGGCGATCCCCGCGGGGCAGACGGCCAGCTACACCGAGATTGCCGAGCGCATCGGACAACCCAGGGCATTCCGTGCGGTGGCGCATGCCTGTGCGGGCAACCCCGTGGCGGTGGCGATTCCGTGCCACCGTGCCGTGCGCACGGATGGCGGCCTGGCGGGATACCGCTGGGGCATCGCACGCAAGGCGGAATTGCTGCGGCGGGAAAACGAGGAATGATTTTCCCGCCGGCCTCCCCCTTCAATCTTGATGAAGATCCTGCCTCGGGATTCCGGCACAAAAAAACAGGGGCTTTCGCCCCTGTTCATCCGTGTCTGAAACGACTCAGCGCTTGACCGGCTTGGCGGCGATCTCTTCCAGCCGGCGTGCCTTGATGACCTGGCCGTTCAGCGCGGCGTCCTTTGCGCTGCCGCCATAGGCCACCACCATCAACTGGCTGTAGTACATCACCGGAATGTCGAACTTGGTGCCGTAGCGCTTGTTGATCTGGCCCTGATATATCTCGACGTTGGCCTGGCACAGCGGGCACGGGGTGACGATCATTTCCGCGCCGTGGTCGTAGGCCGATTCGACGATGTCCTTGATCTGCGCCTGCGCCTTTTCCGGCTCGGAGAACGCCAGCGCGCCGCCGCAGCAGGTGACTTTCTGCTCGTATTCCGGGATCGATTCGGCACCCACCATTTCGACCATCTTGTCGAGATACACGGGGTTCTCGAACGATTCGCCCGCCACGCCGAAGGGGCGGTTGGTCTGACAGCCGACATAGCCCGCGATTTTGACGCCTTCGAGCGGCCGCACGACGTGCTTCGCCATTTCCTCGAAGCCGAGGTCCTCGATCAGCACTTCCACCATGTGGCGGATGTTGGGCATTTCGTTGATGGTGAGGCCGGCTTCCTTCAATGCTTCGCGGGTGTCAGACATCAGCGTGTCGGAGTGCGTCAGCCGCTCACGGGTTTCGCGCGCGCCGAGCCAGCAGGCGGCGCAGGTGGCGACGATTTCCTGCCCCGGCAAGTGCTGCTCCGACAAGGCGAAGTTGCGCGCATTCAGCACGTGGCGCGGCAATTCGCCCGCTTCGGCGTAACCGATCGAGGCGCCGCAGCAGTTCCAGTCGGGAATTTCGGTCAGCTTGACGTCGAGCGTCTTGCACATCGACTCGACCGAGGTCAGGTAGTTGGATCCGGATGCACCCTTCTGCGACGAACAGCCGGGGTAAAACGCATATTCATGTTTAGCCATATTTTTCTCCTCAGCCGGCCATCTTGGCGGCTTTGCGCGTGCGCTCGATTTCGTAGGCTTTTTTCAGCATGGCATGGATGCCCTTCTGATCCTTGCACTTGTGGCCGCCGAACAGTTCCATCACATTCAGCCGCCCGGCCTTGACCAGGCCCAGCGCAACCGATTGCATCGCCATGCCGTTCTTGATGCCCTGAACAAAGCCGTCCTTGAAGTACAGGCCCATCGACAGCTTGAGTTCGTTGACGCGCCCGGTATGGGTGCAGTTTTTCCAGAACAGGCCGCTGAAGAAGCGCGTCGGCTGCATCTTCGGCGCCATGCCGATGCGGTGCGCGTATTCGGCGATGCCGTGCATGATGTGGGTGATCGGCAGCTTGCGCGGGCAGCGCACGATGCAGTTGTAGCAGGAGGTGCAGTTCCACATCGAGGTGGTGGTCAGCACTTCCTCGCGCTTGCCGGCGCGGATCATCATGAAGAGTTCCTGCGGCGGATGCTCCCACGCGCTCTGGAAGTTGGTCGGGCACGAACCGGAGCAGACGCCGCATTGCATGCACATCTTCACCCAGTCGCCCATCTCGACCTGTTCTTCGATTTCCTTCAGGAAATTGTTGCGGTATTTCTCCGCCACTGCGGTGTTTGCGCTCATGTCGTTTCCTTGCCTGCTAAATGACGCATCGTCAAAAATGGCCGATGCATGACTAGAAGCCTTTGAACGGGCTGGGGCCAACAGCAACCAGCTCGGCGGCATACTTGTTGATCATTTCCGGAACCCGCTCGATGTCGGTAATCGCGACTTCGAGATCGCGCACGCGCTCCGATTCCAGATTCAGCGTTTTCAGCGTGTCGTCGATCTTGGACATGCGCACGCGGCCCAGTTCGGAGCCTTTGACGAAGTGGCACTGGTATTCGTCGCCCGATTTGCAGCCCATCAACATCACGCCGTCATAACCGGCGTTCAATGCGTCGGTAATCCAGATGGTGTTGACCGAGCCCAAACAGCGGATCGGGATGATGCGCACAAAGGCCGAGTACTCGTTGCGGCTCATCCCCGCCATGTCGAGCGCCGGGTAGGCGTCGTTCTCGCACGCCAGAATCAGGATGCGCGGTTTTTCGGAAAATTCGTCGGGGATATCGACGGCCTTGATCTGCGCACCGACCGAGTTGACCGAGTAGTTCTCAAACGAGATCACCCGCACCGGACACGCGCCCATGCAGGTGCCGCAACGACGGCAGCGCGACTCGTTGAACACCGGGAAGCGCTTTTCGTCTTCGTCGATGGCGCCGAACGGGCATTCCACCGTGCAACGCTTGCACTGGGTGCAGCCTTCCAGCCGCACCTTGGGGAAGGACAGGTCACCCGAACGAGGATGCGCGGCGCGGCCGAGTTCGGCGTTCTCCAGCGCCTGGATCGCCTTCAGCGCAGCGCCGGTGGCATCCTCGCGCGCCTGTGCGATGTCCATCGGGCGGCGCACCGGGCCGGCGGTGTAGATGCCGGTACGGCGCGTTTCGTAGGGGAAGCAGATGAAATGCGAGTCGGTGAAGCCCTGCTTCAGCTGCGGCACGTCCTTGCCCTGACGGTAGGTCAGGTTGAGGATGGAAATCGGCTTCACTTCCACCGTGTCTGCAGCTTGTGGCTCGCCTTCCTGGCCTTCAACCTGCGGCTTGGTCAGCGCGTCGATGTTGATGCCCGAGTTCGCCACCTGGCCGGTCGCCAGCACGACGAGATCGACGTCGGCCACGGCCGCATCAGAGTCATCGAGAATCAGGTCATGGAACTTCACCGTACTGGTATTGCCGTTGGGCACCACCTGGGCGACCTTGCCCTTGGTGAAGATGACCCCCTTCTCCTGCGCGCTGCGGTAGAAGTCCTCGCCGTTGCCGGGCGTGCGCAGGTCGGTGTAGATGATGGTGGTGTCGACGGACGGGTTGGTGTCCTTGAAGTACATCGCCTGCTTGATGCTGGCGTTGCAGCAGAAGCCCGAGCAGTACGACAGGTGCGTACCGGTGGGGTCGCGCTGGCCGGCACACTGCACGAACACCACCGACTTCACCGGCTGGCCGTCAGACGGGCGGCGGATCACGCCATCGCCCGCTGCGGCGGCAATCGCCAGGGCTTCGAGCCCCGCCTGGTCGACCACGTTGGGCGACTTGCCGCCGCCGAGTTCCGGCAGCTTGTTCATGTCGTACAGGGTGAAGCCGCTCGCCTGCACGATGGCGCCGATGTCTTCGGTATGCGTCGCCCCCGATTCGGTAGCGATGTCCACCACGAAGCGACCCGGCGCACCGTCGGTCTTGGCGACGGTCGCGTTCAGATACAGCTTGATGTTGCTGTCGGCCTGCACCTGCGCAACCAGATCGCCCACACCGGTGTCGGCAGGCGACTTGTAGGGCTCATGCACCGGCACGCGCTTGTAGAGCTTGGCCGCCCAGCCACCCAGCGCGCCGGACTTTTCCACCAGCACGACCGAATAGCCGGTCTTCGAGGCTTCGATTGCCGTGGTCATGCCGGTGACGCCGCCGCCAACAACAAGCAGGGTCTTGCTGCCGCCGGTGTTGGGGTTGCCGGTGGGCGCGGTCATCGCCTTCACTTCGGCGCAGCCCATGCGGATGTAGTCTTCCGCCATTTCCTGGGTGGTTTCGCGCGCCTCCTCGGTGTCGGGGCGGATCCAGATCACGCCTTCACGCAGGTTGGCGCGCGCCACCGCGTTTTCTGGAAAGTGGAACGCTTCGGTCTTGGCGCGACGCGAACAGGCGCCGATCATGACGTGGGTGACGCCCTCGTTGGCGATGTCGTTCCTGATCATCGCCACGCCGTCGGCGTTGCACAGGAATTCATGCGACTTCGCCAGCGGCACCTTGCCGTCCTTCTGTGCGATCTTGACCAGCGCGTCCGTATCCAGACGCTCGCCCAGCCCGCAGCCCTTGCAGATATACGCTGCGACTTTGATGTCAGCCATTGTTTAAGCCTCCGCCTTTGCTACTTTGTTGACCACCTGGATGGCGCGCAGCGCGGCCGCGGTGGCCGATTGCACGGCACGGTTCACGTCCAGCGCGTTCGACGCGCAGCCGGCGCCGAACACCGCGCCGTTGGCCGGGTCGGCCTCGATGAAGCCGCTGGAATCCGCCACGATGTGGCCGGGAATGTTGATGCCCTTGACCGACGGCTCCATGCCGACCGCCAGCACCACCAGGTCGTGCGGCGTCATGTAGCGCTTGTAGCCTTCGGTGTCGACGCCATGGCACACCGGGTTGCCGTGCGCGTCCTCGGTGATCTTCGCGACCTTGGACTTGATGAAGGTGACCGAAGGATCGGCCTGCACCTTCTGGTAGAAATCCTCGAAACGGTCGATGGCGCGGATGTCGATGTAGTAGATGGTCGACTTGCCGTCTTCCGGATACTTCTCGCGGACGTAATGCGTCTGCTTCAAGGATGCCATGCAGCAGATGCGCGAACAGTGGCGCAGATGGTTTTCGTCGCGCGAACCGGCGCACTGGATGAAGGCGATGTTCTTCGCTTCCTTGCCGTCGGACGGGCGTAGGATCTTGCCGCCGGTGGGGCCGTGAATGTCGGCCAAGCGCTCGAACTCCACGCTGGTGATGACGTTCTTGAAGCGGCCATAGCCGTAGGGCTGAATCTTCGCCGCGTCGTAGGGCTGCCAGCCGGTCGCCCACACTACCGCGCCGGCCTTGACCTGGATCGTCTCCTCCTGCATGTTGAGGTCGATCGCGCCGTACTTGCAAGCGGCCTTCGCCTTGTCGGCGTCGGCGCTGCCGATGATCGCCGGGTCGAGCACAAAGCGCTGCGGGTAGG
>DATMWS010000186.1:0-7758 GCA_035562135.1 Thiobacillus sp.
GGGCAGGAGCCGTTAACACAACTGGCTTGCGGCCGGGTGGGGCAGCTTTTGGATAGCCGGCGCGATCCAGCATGGCCTGCCACTGACCGGTTTCAAACCCGTCGATCTTGTCGCTGCCGACGACGAGCACCGGCACGCTCAAACGCCCGGTGAGCTTTTGCAGTTCGGCCTGGGCTTCGGGGTTGGCCTGCGGATCCTTGTTGCTGAAAGGCACACCGCGCTCGGAGAGCAGTTGCCGCGCCTGGTCGCACGGGGCGCCGCACGCGCTGGTGTACAGGGTGACCGGGTTTTTTTCGCGCGCGGTCTTGGCAGCGTAGGATTCGCCGACTTCGATGAGGTTGCCCTTGAACGACTTTTGCTGGGCGTTGCGGATGCTGGTCGGAGGTGGTTGGTCGCTATATACCGTGCGGCCCTGCGCGTCCTTCCACTGGTAAAGCTGGGCGGCGGCAAGCGGCGCGCTCGCCACTGCCACCCACACCGCCATCATGATGATGAGTCCTGCTTTCATGCCGTGCTCCCGAAAGACGTGATTCCCTTTTTAACGGCCACCGCTGGGTGAAGCTTTAAGCCATGCCGTTGTGGCGCAGCAGGGCGTCGATGGTCGGCTCGCGGCCGCGGAAGGCCTTGAACGATTCGAGCGCCGGGCGGGCGCCGCCCTGGGCCAGGATTTCGCTCCAGAAGCGGTGGCCGACTTCCGGGTTCAGCACGCCGCCGTAGCCCTCGGCCTCGTCCTCGAACAGCGCGTAGGCGTCGGCCGACAGCACTTCCGCCCACTTGTAGCTGTAATAGCCGGCCGCGTAACCACCGGCGAAGATGTGCGAGAAGTTGTTGGGGAAGCGGTTGTAGGCCGGCGGGATGATGACCGCGACCTGGCGGCGGATGTCATTGATCAGATCCAGCGCGGTGCGGCTGCCGTTGGGATCGAAATCGTCGTGCAGGCGCATGTCGAAGCTGGAAAATTCGATCTGCCGTAGCGTCTGCAGGCCGGACTGGAAGTTCTTCGCGGCCAGCATCTTGTCGAACAGCGCGCGCGGCAGCGGCGCGCCGGTGTCGACGTGGGCGGTCATGTGCTTCAACACGTCCCATTCCCAGCAGAAGTTTTCCATGAACTGGCTCGGCAGCTCGACCGCGTCCCACTCGACGCCGTTGATGCCAGACACGCCGAGTTCCTCGATCTGTGTCAGCAGATGGTGCAGGCCGTGGCCGGTTTCATGGAACAGGGTGATGACTTCGTCGTGGGTGAACAGGGCCGGTCTCTTGCCCCCTTCGGGGGTGCCGCCGACCGGCGCGGAAAAGTTGCAGTTGAGGTAGGCCACCGGCGTCTGGATGCCGTCCGCTTTCATGCGGCGGGTGATGACGTCATCCATCCACGCGCCGCCGCGCTTGGTGGCGCGCGCATAGAGGTCGAGATAGAACTGGCCGATGCGCTGGCCGGTGTGGTCGGTGAGGGTGTAGAACTTCACGTCCGGGTGCCACACCGGCGCGCTGTCCTCGCGAACGTGCAGGCCGTAGAGCGTTTCGATCAGTTTGAACAGCCCGGCCAGCACGCGCGGCTCGGGGAAATACTGCTTCACTTCCTGATCCGAAAAACTGTAGCGGGCGATGCTCAGCTTTTCCGACACGTAGGTCGTGTCCCATGCCTGCAGGTCGCTCAGGCCCAGTTCGTCGCGGGCAAAGGCCTTGAGTTCGGCGTAATCCTTTTCGGCATAGGGGCGGGCGCGGGCGCCGAGTTCATCGAGGAACTTCAGCACTTCGGCCGGGGTGTCGGCCATCTTGGCCGCCAGCGACACCTCGGCATAGCTCCTGAATCCAAGCAGCTCGGCCGCTTCGCGCCGCAGCCTGAGGATGTCGGCGATCAGCGGCGTGTTGTCGAGTTCGGGCTTGCCGAATTCGGAGGCGCGGGTGACGTAGGCGCGGTACACCTGCTCGCGCAGCTCGCGATGGTCGGCGTACTGCATCACCGGCAGGTAGGACGGCATGTGCAGGGTGATCTTCCAGCCGGTCTTGCCGTCGGCTTCGGCCGCGGCTTTCATCATCGCCAGCACGTCGTCCGGCACGCCGGCCAGTTGGGCATCGTCGTCGACGAACAGCGCAAATTCGTTGGTGGCGTCGAGGATGTTTTCCTCGAACTTGGCCGACAGCTGCGCCAGTTCTTCCTGCACCTGCATGAAGCGGGCCTTCTTGTCGTCGGGCAATTCGGCGCCGCCGAGACGGAAATCGCGCAGTTCGTTGTCGACGATTTTCTTGCGCGGTGCGGACAGCGCGGCGAAATCGGGGCGGGCTTTGAGTGCCTTGAATTTGTTGAAAAGCGCCTCGTTCTGTCCCAGTTCCGCGTAGTAGATGGTGATCTTGGGCAGGTTGGCGTTGTAAACCTCGCGCAGCTCGGGCGAATCCATCACCGAATGCAGGTGCGACACCTGGCCCCAGGCGCGGCCCAGTTTCTCGTTGGCGTCGTCGAGCGGGGCGACGAAGGCGTCCCACTCGGCGGGGGTTTCGGCGGCCATGGCATGCTCCACCGCCGCGCGGCAGTCGGCCAGCAACTGGTCAATGGCGGGGGTGACGTACTCGGGTTTGAATTCGGCAAAACGGGGCAGACCGGAAAAATCGAGCAGGGGGTTCATGGCGGCATTCGGAATGGAGGGACAGGGGAATTATACTTTCGGGTTGTGAATGGATTTTCAACCCCATGACAGACAAGGTTTACGATCAGCCGCTGGCGCCGCATCACGGCGTGGCACCGGCCCTCGCCGCCGGCGCCTGGGTGCATCCGCGCGCCACCGTGATCGGCGAAGTCAGCCTGGGCGCCGATGCCTCGGTGTGGCCGGGCGCGGTGATCCGCGGCGACGTGAACAGCATCCGCATCGGCGAGGCCAGCAACATTCAGGACGGCAGCGTGCTGCACGTGTCGCACAAGACGCCGGCCAACCCGGCGGGCGGGCCGCTGGTCATCGGCGCGCGTGTCACCGTCGGCCACACCGTGATCCTGCATGCCTGCACCATTGCGGACGAATGCCTGATTGGCATGGGCTCGATCATCCTCGACCGCGCGGTGATTCAAAAACAGGTACTGTTGGGCGCGGGCTCGCTGGTGCCGGAAGACCGCGTGCTCGAATCCGGCCATCTGTATCTGGGGCGCCCGGCCAGGTTGGTGCGCGCGCTGACCGACGAAGAAATCGCCTATTTCAGGTATTCCGCCGAGCACTATGTCGCGCTGGCGCGGTCATACTTCCGCTGACTCCCGACTCCCGACTCCCGACTCCTGACCCAATGAAATTTGCCAAACCCGTTCTGATCGCCATTGCCGCCCTTGCCATCGTGGGTGCGCTGGTCTTTGCCCTGATGGACAAGCCCGGCGCGCCCGCGGCCACCTTCACCACGCTGGAGGGCAAGTCCATCGCCCTCGAAGCACTGCGCGGCAAGGTCGTGCTGATCAACTTCTGGGCGACCTCCTGCCCCGGCTGCATCAAGGAAATGCCGGGCATGGTCGAAACCTACAAGCAATACAAGGACCGCGGCTTCGAAATCGTCGCGGTGGCGATGCGCTACGATCCGCCCAATTACGTGTTGAATTTCGTGCAGACGCGGCGGCTGCCGTTTCCGGTGGCGCTCGATGTGAACGGCGAACACGCGCGCGCCTTCGGCAACGTGCAGCTCACGCCCACCAGCTTCATCATCGGCAAGGACGGCCGCATCCTCGAACAGAAGCTGGGCGAACTCGATTTCGTCAGGCTGAAGGCCTTGCTGGACAGGGAGCTGTCATGATCAGGGCGCTGGCCGCCGCTTCCTTGCTGCTGATGCTTGCCGCGTGCGGCACGTTCCCTGCTCCGCCTGTCGCCGGCAAGCCCGCGCCGGCCGGGCCGCCCCCGCCGCCGATGCCCGACGATCCCATCGCCTGCACGGCCGACGTCAAGCAGTGCCCCGACGGCAGCACCGTCAGCCGCAACCCGGCCCGTGCCTGCGCATTCGCCCCGTGTCCTGGCGCAGGCACCCAATAAACTTTTTCAGGATTTTTTTCATTCATGGCGCAATACGTTTATTCCCTCAACCGGGTCGGCAAGATCGTTCCGCCCAAGCGGCAGATTCTCAAGGACATCTCCCTCAGTTTTTTCCCCGGCGCAAAAATCGGTCTGCTCGGCCAGAACGGCTCCGGCAAGTCCTCGCTCATCCGCATCATGGCGGGGGTGGACAAGGACTTCGAAGGCGAGGCGATCCCGATGCCGGGCATCCGCATCGGCTATCTGCCGCAGGAACCGCAACTCGACCCGGCGCACACGGTGCGCCAGGCGGTAGAAGCGGGTCTGGGCGAGATCGTCGGGGCCAAGGCCCGGCTCGATGAAATCTACGCCGCCTACGCCGAGCCCGATGCCGACTTCGACAAGCTGGCCGAGGAGCAGGCGCGCTGCGAGGCGATCCTCGCCACCGCCGGCGCCGACCTCGACACGCAGATGGAAATCGCTGCCGATGCGCTGCGCTTGCCGCCGTGGGATGCGGTGGTCGGCAATTTGTCAGGTGGCGAAAAGCGCCGCGTCGCGCTGTGCCAGTTGCTGCTGTCCAACCCCGACATGCTGCTGCTCGACGAGCCGACCAACCACCTCGACGCCGAGTCGGTCGACTGGCTGGAGCAGTTCCTGGTGCGCTACCCCGGCACCGTGGTGGCGGTGACGCACGACCGCTACTTCCTCGACAACGCTGCCGAGTGGATTCTTGAATTGGACCGCGGCCACGGCATTCCGTGGAAGGGCAACTACACCAGCTGGCTGGAGCAGAAGGAGGCACGGCTGGAGACCGAATCCAAGCAGGAGGTCGGCCGCATCAAGACGATGAAGCAGGAGCTCGAATGGGTGCGGCAGAATCCCAAGGCGCGCCAGGCCAAGTCGAAGGCGCGTCTGGCGCGCTTCGAGGAGCTCAACTCGGTCGAATACCAGAAGCGCAACGAGACGCAGGAAATCTTCATCCCGGTGGGCGAGCGGCTGGGCGACAAGGTGATCGACTTCCATCACGTGACGAAATCCTTCGGCGACCGCCTGCTGATCGATGACCTGAGTTTTTCGGTGCCGCCCGGCGCCATCGTCGGCATCATCGGCCCCAACGGCGCCGGCAAATCGACTTTCTTCAAGATGATCACCGGCCAGGAAAAACCGGACAGCGGCGAAGTCGAGATCGGCCAGACAGTGAAGCTTGCCTATGTCGACCAGAGCCGCGACGCGCTGTCGGCCGACAAGACTGTGTTCGACGAAGTCGCCGAAGGCCGCGACATCCTCACCGTCGGTCGCTACGAAACGCCGTCACGCGCCTACCTCGGCCGCTTCAATTTCAAGGGCGGCGACCAGCAGAAGCGTGTCGGCAATCTCTCCGGGGGCGAGCGCGGGCGCCTGCATATGGCGAAAACGCTGATCGCCGGCGGCAACGTGCTGCTGCTCGACGAACCGTCGAACGACCTCGATGTGGAAACCCTGCGCGCGCTGGAAGACGCGTTGCTGGAATTCGCCGGCTGCGTGCTGGTGATCTCCCATGATCGCTGGTTCCTCGACCGCATTGCCACCCATATCCTCGCCTTCGAAGGCGACTCGCGGGTGGTGTTCTTCCCCGGCAACTACCAGGAATACGAAGCCGACAAGAAAAAACGCCTGGGCGAGGAAGGCGCCAAGCCCAGGCGCATTCGCTACAAGCCGATCAGCCGGTAAACATCGCGATGATTTTGGCAACCCTGGCCGAGGCCGACCGTTATAGCGCGCTGCATCCGCTGTTTGCGCGGGCCTTCGAATTCCTGCGCGGAACCGATTTGAAGACGCTGCCGCCCGGCAAGCATGCCGTGCAGGGAGAGCAGCTATTCGCCATCGTCGAAGCGTGTGCCGGCCGCACGCGGGCGGAAGCGAAGCTGGAATGCCATCTCCGCTATATCGACATCCAGCTGGTGCTCGAAGGCGTTGATGAAATGGGCTGGAAGCCGCTGGCCGAATGCAAGGACCCGGCGACGGATTACGATGCCGCGCGCGACATCCGCTTCTTCAACGATGTGCCGGCTAGCTGGATCGCCACCCCGCCCGGGTCGTTCTGCGTGTTTTTCCCTGAGGATACGCACGCGCCGCTGGTGAGCGCGGGCTTCATCCGCAAAGTGGTGATGAAAATTGCAGTCGATCAGTAATGCGGCGGTATCTCGTCGCGCGGGGTGCGCGCGTCATCCGCGTCCGGCAGCGCATCCTGCAACTGCTGATGCAGCAGGCGCAACTGCCGCTGCATCGAATCGAGTTGCGCCTGCTGGCGAATCACGGTCTGGTTGAGCGTTTCGATCAGGTCTTCGGCGAAGGCGAGCTTGGTTTCGAGTTCGGTAAGACGGGATTCGTTCATGGCTGTTTGGTCTGAGGGAGCAAGGGGGAGACAAGTTTTTCCAGCCGGGGATAATGCAGCTGCCCGGCGATCCTGTGGCGAATGCGGCCCTTGGTGTCGACGATGAACGAGGTGGGCACGCTCGTCACGTTGCCGAAAGCGGCGGCCACCGACGCGTTGGTCGGCGCGGCCATGAAGGCGTAGCCCTTGTCCTGCATCCAGGCAGCGATTTTTTCCGGCGGGTCATCGACGCTGATCGATATGACCTCGAAGCCCTTGTCGCGATGGTCTTTCCAAAAACTGTCGATGACCGGCTTTTCCTTGCGGCAGTAGGGGCACCAGGTCGCCCAGAAGCTCACCAGCACGACTTTTCCCTTGAGGGAATCGCTGGTCAGCGCCTGGCCGTCGGGCAGGGTCACGGCCCAGGGTGACGTGGCATGATCTTCGTCGCTGACGGTGGCCGGCGGGCGAAACCACAGCCAGGCGATCAAACCCAGTAAAATCAGGGTCAGCGGACTCGGCGTCCATTTCTTGATAAAGGCTTGTCTATCCATGCTGTGGCTGAAGTCGTTTCATATCGTGATGGTGGTGAGCTGGTTCGCCGGGTTGTTTTACCTGCCGCGCATCTTCGTCAACCTGGCGATGGAAACCCACGATGCGGCCTATGACCGCCTGCTTGTCATGGCGCGCAAATTGTATCGGTTCGTGTCGCCCATTATGTGGCTGACGCTGATTACGGGCTTCTGGCTGTGGTTTGCGTATTTTCCGCTCAGTATGAACTGGATGTGGGTGAAGCTCGCGCTGGTCGTCGGGCTGGTCGGCTATCACCATGTCTGCAAAAGCCTGTTGCGCACATTCGAAGCCAGACAGAACACCAAATCGCATGGTTGGTTCCGCTGGTTCAATGAAATTCCGGTGATCGTGCTGCTGCTCGTGGTGCTGCTGGTGGTGCTGAAGCCGTTTTAAATCGTTGCCCGCGAAGGACGCGAAGAGATGCGAAGGGAAAAACCGATATGGCTTGGGGTTTTCTTCGCGCACCTTCGCGTCCTTCGCGGAAAAAATCTTGAGAGCATTTTTTGAAACCCGAATCCCGCCGCACTAAAACGCCGCACCCCCTCCGCCCCGAGCGCGAGGCGCTGCCGCCTGCCAGCCATTTCGCGACCTGCCCGCGCGGGCTGGAGGCACTGCTTGAAACCGAACTTGCGGCCGCCGGCGCGCAGGTGGTGCGCCAGGTGCCTGCCGGCGTGCTGTTCATGGCCGATGCCGCCGCCGAGATGCGCGTCAACCTCAGCTCGCGCATCGCCACCCGCATCCTGCGCAAGGTCGGATTCACCCGCTATCGCAAGGAAGAACACATCTATCGCGCCGCGCTCGACCTGCCGTGGCCGGACTGGTTCGACGTGAAGAAAACCATCGCGGTGAAAGTAGGGG
>DATMWS010000187.1:0-6302 GCA_035562135.1 Thiobacillus sp.
GCGGTGCGGCTGCTGAGCCTGACGGTTTACCTGATCATCGGCCTCACCCTGGTGCGCGCGGTGCTGTCGTGGGTCAATTCCGACACCCCGCTGATGCCGGTGGTGTATGCGTTGACCGAACCCTTCCTGCGCCCGTTGCGGCGCATCGTTCCCATGGTTGCGCAGATTGATTTGACGCCGCTGGTGCTGTTCATCCTGTGCCAGCTGATCCTGATGGTGCCGGTGCTGGCGCTGGAGCGCGCGCTGCTTGGCTCCCTCTGAGCGTGAACAGGCCCCCTGTCTGGGCGCGCCGCGACGGCGCCGACTGGCTGCTTGAACTACACGTGCAGCCGGGGGCGAAAGTCACCGCCGCCCTCGGCGAGCATGGCGGACGGCTGAAATTAAAGATTGCCGCGCCACCCGTCGATAACAAAGCGAATGCACATCTGCTGGCCTGGCTGGCCGCGCAACTGGGGGTGCCGAAGTCAGCGGTGCGCCTGGTGCGGGGCGAAACCTCGCGGCAGAAAACCGTGGCGGTGTGCGGCGTCGACGCACCCTGGCTTGATATCGAGAACAACAGCAAAACATGAGCATCCACCTGGAACAGGAAGTCGCCGACTTCAGCGAACGGCGCATGCGGCTGGCAACCGCGATTACCGACTATGCCGACTGGCTCGACCGTCAGCACGGCATCGACGCCGAACGCACCCTGCGGCTGGCCGATACCGCGTCGAGCCTGCGCCAGGACAAGCTGGTGGTGGCCTTTGTCGCCGAGTTTTCGCGCGGCAAGACCGAACTCATCAATGCCCTGTTTTTTGCCGACCACGGCCAGCGCCTGCTGCCCTCCGACGCCGGGCGCACCACCATGTGCCCGACCGAGCTGTTTGCCAGCGCGGACGAGCCGCCCAGTTTGCGCCTGCTGCCGATCGAAACGCGCCGCCGCAGCGAATCGCTGGCGCGCCTCAGGCACATGCCGATCGAGTGGTGCCGGGTGCTGCTCGACCCCACCGATCCGCGCCAGCTGCAGGAAAGCCTGAAAAAGCTCACCGAAACCAAGTCCATGGCAGCGGTGGATGCCATCGAGCTCGGGCTGTGGGACAGCGAGGACCCGAGCGAGCGTCACCAACTGCGCGCCGATGGCACGGTGGAGGTGCCGGCCTGGCGCTATGGCATGGTCAACTATCCGCACCCGCTGTTGCAGGCCGGGTTGACGATTCTGGACACCCCCGGACTCAACGCGCTGGGGGCCGAGCCTGAACTCACGCTGTCGGTCATCCCCAATGCGCATGCGGTGATGTATCTGCTGGCGACCGATACCGGGGTGACGCGCTCGGATCTTGAAATCTGGCAGAAGCACGTGCATCGCCATGCCAACTACCACGTGGCGGTGCTGAACAAGATCGACATGCTGTGGGACGAATTGAAGAGCGATGCCGAGGTGCAGGCCAGCATCGAGCGCCAGGCCGAAGAAACCGCGCGCGTGCTGAAGCTGCCGCGCAGCCGGGTATTTGCCGTATCGGCGCAGAAAGCGCTGGTGGCCACCATACGCGGCGATGCCGCCTTGCGCGTGCGCTCCGGCATCGAGTCGCTGGAATACCTGCTGGCGCACCAGGTGATCCCGGCGCGGCGCGACATGCTTTATCACGCGGTCAGCCGCGAGGTGGTATCGCTGCTCGACGAGAGCCGGGTGGATCTGTCCGCACGGCTGAAGCGCAGCAGCGACGAACTGATTCAGCTCAGCCAGTTGTCGGGCAAGAATCGCGAACTGATCGAACAGACGCGCGTCAAGCTGCAGCAGGAAAAGGACAGCTATGACGCCACCGCCGACCAGTTTCGGCTCACCCGCAAGATGATGCAGGCGCAGGGCGACCATCTACTGTCTTACTTGTCGGAAGATACGCTGAGTGTCATCTGCAAGGCCGGCCGTGAAGCCATGGAGGCCAGCCTGACCACGCGTGGGCTGACCGGCGGCATTCGTCAGTTGAGCGAGCAGATGGGTGAACGTCTCCAGGAAGCGACGCAACTGGCCGACAACATGCTGGATGCGCTGGATCAGGCCTATATCCGTTTTCACCGCCAGCACAAGCTGCCGAAAATGCAGGTGCCGCGTCTCGATCTGGGTGCGTACCGCAACCGCCTGGAAGCATTGACGCGCGAGACCCAAGCCTTCTGCAAGGATCCCGCCAATCTGATGCTGGAAAAGCGCTTCATGATCCGGCGTTTTTATGCCGGCCTGGCTGAAGAAGCCCGCAAGGCCTTCGGTCTGGCGCGGATGGAGGCGGAGCGCTGGTTGCGCATCGCGCTCGACCCCATCATGACGCGCATCCGCGAGCACAAGCAGTATCTCGACACGCGGCTGGCCAGCCTGCAGCGGATTCTGGAGAACATGGGCACGCTGCACAGCCGCATGGCGCAGATCAAGCAGGAGATTGGCGATCTGCGCCATGACAAGGTGGAGCTGGCGCGTATTGCCAAGCAGCTTGCTGCCTAGGCGACGGGGCGGACCTTAGCCGTTCAGCCGATTCAATAACAGTGCCGTCTTGTCCGGGTCGGTGTTCTTCAGCATCCGCTGCGCGGCAGGGGTCAGATCTTCCAGGTGAGATTTCAGCACCTGCTGCTTGACCTGCAGCAGGCTGGCCGGCTGCATGGAAAACGTCCGCAGCCCCAGCCCCAGCAGCAGTCGTGTCAACAGCGGGTCGCCCGCCATTTCCCCGCATACCGAGACCGGCTTGCCTGCCTTGGCGCCGGCGCGCAGCGTGTACTGAATGAGGTTGAGCACCGCCGGATGCAGCGGGTCGTACAGATGCGCAACGCTGTCGTCGGCGCGATCGATCGCCAGCGTGTACTGGATCAGGTCGTTGGTGCCGATCGACAGAAAGTCCAGCTGTTCGGCAAAGAACCCGGCTGAGAGGGCGGCGGCGGGCACTTCGATCATGCCGCCAACCAGGAGGCCTTCGTCAAATTTCAGACCATCCTTTCTCAGGGAGGCTTTGGCTTCGTCGATGCGTTGCAGGGTCTGCCGCAACTCCATGAAGCTCGCCAGCATGGGAATGAGGATGCGCACCTGGCCGTGGCGGGACGCCCGCAAAATCGCGCGCAGCTGGGTTTGGAACAGTCCCGGCTCGGCCAGACACAGTCGAATCGCACGCAGGCCCAGCGCCGGATTGTCGGCCACCGTATGGCCCCAGGGCGCCTGCTTGTCCGCCCCGAGGTCGAGCGTGCGGATGGTGACGGGCTTGCCGTCCAGCGCCTCGGCCACCGCCTTGTAGGATTCGTACTGCTCGTCTTCGCTGGGCAGGTCGCTGCGGTTGAGAAACAGGAATTCGCTGCGGAACAGGCCGATGCCATGCGCGCCTGCGGTTTTCACCGCATCGATGTCCCCCGGCAACTCGATGTTCGCCATCAGTTCGATGGGGGTGCCATCGAGCGTGGACGACTTGCTGGTTTTCAGCCGTTTGAGTTTGTCGGTGTCGATGCGCCACTGGTTCTGCCGCAGACGGTATTCGGCCAGCACCGACTCGTCCGGGTTGACGATTACCACGCCGTCGCGGCCGTCGACGATCAGCAGGTCGTGGTCGCGGACGAGGCCGCGCGCATTGTGCAGCGCCATCACCGACGGCACCGCCATGCTGCGCGCCAGGATCGCGGTGTGCGAGGTGGCGCCGCCAAGGTCGGTGATGAAGGCGGCAAAATGCACGTTTTTGAACACGACCATATCGGCAGGCGATAGCTCGTGCGCGACCAGAATGCGCTCGATGTCGAAGTCGACATCCAGCGGCAAATGGCTGGGGTGGCCGGTCAGCGCCTTCAATACCCGCTGCACCACCTGCACCACGTCTTCCTGGCGGCTCCTGAGGTAGGCGTCTTCGATTTCCTCGAAGCGCGCCACCAGCGCTTCCATCTGCTGTGCCAGCGCCCATTCGGCGTTGCACTGGGTTTCGCGGATCAGGCGCTTGGGTTCCTCGGCAATCATCGAGTCGCCGAGGAACATCAGGTGCATGTCGAGAAACGCCGACAGCTCGGCCGGGGCATTGGCCGGGATGTGGCGGCGCAGGGTTTCGAGCTCGGCGCGGGTGGTAAGGATGGCTTCGTCGAAGCGCGCCAGTTCGTCCTTGATGTATTTGCGGTCGAGCATGTACTGCGGCACTTCGACCCGCGCGTGGGAGGCGAGGTGCGCATAGCCAATGGCGATGCCGCCGGAGACGCCGATGCCGTGCAGCGAAAAGCTCATATCCTGGAAACCACAGTTGGACGCGTCTGATGGTGCGTCTGGGCGGGTGGCTGCCACATACGACTCCACACGGGCTTCAGCCCGTAGTGGATCGGAGTCCTTGAGGGCGAAGCGAGGAGGCAGCAGGCCGGGGCCTGCAACGACGAGCGACAAAGGCAGGCGCTCGACCAGGCGTGCCAGCGGGTGCGTAGCGGACTTACCCTGACGTTGAGCCTGATCGAAGGCAGAAACTCGGTATTCATGATGGGGGCCATAGGTTATGAGCGGTCAACTGTGGTTTTCAGGATAAGTCCTCCCCGAAGCCGCTGGAAATCAGCCCGGCCAGCGCGTCGATGGCTTCCACTTCGTCTTCGCCTTCGGTCTCCAGGGTGATGGTGCTTCCCTTGGCGGCGGCCAGCATCATCACGCCCATGATGCTTTTGGCGTTGACCCGGCGACCGTTGCGCGACATGAACACTTGGCTCCTGAAATTGGACGCCAGCTGGGTCAGCCGGGCGGACGGGCGCGCGTGCAGCCCCAGCTTGTTGACGATTTCAACGTCCCGTTGCTGCATGGCACATGGTCTCGGAAATATGGTTGATGCTGTTGCGCCCGCCTTCGACGATGCGCTCGACGAGTTGCGGCAGCGCCAGCGTGTCGCGGTAGTTCAGTGCTTTCAGCAGCATCGGCAGGTTAACGCCGGAGACCCCTTCGATGTGTGCCGGTTCGAGCAGCCGGCACAGCGTGTTGCTGGGGGTGGCGCCGTAGACGTCGGTCAGCACCAGGATGCCGTCGCCTTCGTCGAGTTCGGCCAGCCGCGCCTGCAGGGCTTTCTGGCGCTCGTCGGGATCGGCATGGCCGATGAAGTCCAGCGTGGCGAGCCCGCGCGGGCGCTGCCCCAGTACATGGGTGGCGCACTCGACCAGACTGTCGGCGAGCGAGCCGTGGGCGACGATGAGGATGCCTATCATTGCGTTGATGTCATGCCAAAAGCAGCATTCTAACGAAGCCGGGCCTTCATCGCTGGGGAGACATGGATTTGGCCGGTGGAGTCCACCGCCAGATAGTCGGCCACACCCAGTCGGGACGCAGTGTCCGCCAGATGCTCCATGCCGTCGATGAACAGCGGTTTCGACAGTGCGTCCGAGCGCGTGCCTGCCTGTTTGCCGCTGACCAGGATCGTCACCGACTGCATGCCGGTGGCCGGCTTGCCGGTGCGCGGATCGATCAGGTGGCTGTAGCGTTGGCCGTTGGCCTCGAAATAACGCTGGTAGTCCCCCGAGGTGCCGATCGCCTCGCCGTCCAGCAAGTCCAGTGTCGCCAGCGTGCCCGGCTTGCGCGGATGCTGGATGCCGACGCGCCAGGGGCGGTCGCCGTGCGCGCCGAGCGCGATCACGTTGCCGCCGATGTTCACCAGGGCGTTTGCGATCCCATGCGCCTTCAGGATGGCCGCCGCGTCGTCGAGTGCGCGTCCCTTGGCGTAGCCGCCCAGGTCCAGCTGAACCGCCGGGTTGGCGCTCGATACCGCGCTGGTCTCGATGGTGAGGTCGGCCATGCGCGGCCGCTTGTTGACCCAGTCGGCAATCGCGATGGCATCCGGCACACGCGACTGCGGCGTATCGGCATGAAAGCCCCACAGTGCAATCAGCCCGCCGATGGCGGGGTTGAACAGATCGTTAGACTGGGCCGACAGCGTCTGTGCTTCGCGCAGCATCGCAGCGAGTTCGGGCGAGACGGTTGCACGTTCTCCCCTGGCCAGCGCGGCGTTGAGTCGTGACAGATCGCTCGGCTGCCAGGCGTGCAGCGTGCGATGCAACTCGTCGAAGCGCGCCAGCACCGCGGTGGTGGCGCCTCTGGCCTGCGCCTCGGGTGCGCCATAGACGCTGATTTCCACCAGGGTGCCGAACACATAGGCCTGCTGCTGGTGCAGCGGCGGCGGGCTGCATGCGACAAGCGCGGGCAGGAGCGAGAGCCACAAACCGAACCGCGCGATGCGCATAGTCAGGGCGCTAAGGTCCGACATGTCCGGGGCTCACAACAGCGTTTTCAATTTGCGTCCACCCGCGACGGAAAAGCCTTCACGCTCGTAAAACGCCATCGTTCTGTCGAATTG
>DATMWS010000188.1:0-2244 GCA_035562135.1 Thiobacillus sp.
ACTCGATGCCCCCAATGCATGACCATGCATGGACTTGGTCGATGATATCGACAAGGAATTCGCATGGCTGCCAAAGACGCGGTGCAGCGCCTCGGTCTCGGCCGGGTCATTGGCCAGGGTGGCGGTTCCATGCGCATTCACGTAATCCACGACATCGGGGGTGAGGCCGGCATTTTCCAGTGCGCTACTCATGGTTCTGGCGATACCGTCCACACTGGGCCGGGTAATGTGCCCGGCATCCGATGACATACCGCAGCCTGCCAGTTCAGCGTAGATGCGTGCACCACGCCGGGTGGCGTGTTCTTCGGATTCCAGCACCAGCATGCCAGCACCTTCGCCCAGCACCATGCCAGTACGGTCTTTGCAAAACGGACGGCAGGTGTCGCTGGAAACAACCCGCAATGCTTCCCAGGCTTTCAATAAGCCATAGGTGAATGGTGCATCGGCACCTCCGACCAGGACCACATCAACCATGCCCGACTGGATCATCATGCGTCCCTGTGCGGCCGCATGGGCACCGGATGCACAGGCGCTGGTAACTGAAAATACCGGCCCGGAAATCCCCAGATGCATGCTCACCATGCTGGCCGCGGCGCTGGGCATGCCTTTGGGGATTGTCAGTGGATGAGCGCGTTCCTTGTGTTCCTTGTACAGCCGCGCATAGGTTTCCTCATCGGTTTGCTTGCCACCGCAACCCGTCCCGATAATCGCGGCGGCGCGAGTCACTGCAGCATCGCCGACTGTCAGGCCCGCGTCGGCCAAGGCTGCTCGCGCGGCAATGACCGCAAATTGGGAAAATCGATCCAGTAAAGGCAGTTGTTCAGAAGAAAAAAACTGTTCGGGGCTGAATTTCGGAACCACTGCGCCAACGGCGATTTTCGTGCCCTTGGCAATGTCTGCCAAGGGCCCGATAGCAGAGCGCCCCGCACTGAGTGATGACCAAAAGTCAGCAACCGTGGTTCCCAGGCCGGAAATTGCACCTAATCCGGTAACAACAACGCGTCTTGTCATTCGGTATTGCTGTTTTTTTGCAGTTCATCGACTTTGGTAACAATATCGCCGACCGTATTTATCGACCCAATGATTTCATTCGGAATATCGATGCCCAACCGATCTTCGAGTTCAGAAAGAATAACAATCGCCTTCAGCGAATCGATCCCCAAATCATCCAGGCGCGTATTCAACGTAACTTCCTCAGTGGAACATTTTGCCTCACGCGCAATGATTTCAATTACTGCTACTGCATTCTTTCTCATAACTCACCAGACCATTCGTTGTGCCGCGACCCTCAGGGAACACTTAGCACGTCCCCTGTGCCAAATGCCTTCGGTCTCGCGACGCATTTACTTTACCGCGACCAGCCCTGCAGCCGGGAAGCGCCACCATGGCACTACGCTGGGGTCCCTTACCCAGCTATCGCGGGCTTCTCGCCATCGCTTCGCTTTCCCTGGCTCGACCCTAGTGTAGCCCCTGCGGAGCCAGGAATCCTTGAGATTACGCCCGAACAGCGCGGCGACGCGAGAATCTTCGCTGACCATCGGTTCGTGGCTCTGCGAATCGGCATTTTCCTCAGTTGGGCAGTTTTGCGGCAACCCCACCGGGACTCTTGTGTCAATGGACGCCGTCCTCTCACACAGCTATACAGGGTCCGGCAGCAAAAAAGCCGCCCGAGGGCGGCTTTTTTGTTCAGCGGGATGACCCCCGCATTCAGGCTTCGACAACGGCCTCGGCCGTGCCGGTCTCGCCCTTGTTGTCTTTCCAGCTAATCTTGAGCTTGTCACCGTTCTTGGCAGCCTTGGAGCGGAAGCCAAGCAGCGGGTTCTCGGACACGCCGATACCCATGCTGGCACTCGCCATAAGCTTGCCATTCAACTCGATGTTGAGCTCCTGGATGAAATGCGCCGGAATCTCCTTGCCGGAGGCCTTGTCCTTGCGCATACCGGTCTCCATCGGGTGGGTCACGAGCACCAGCACCTCGACAGCGCCTTCCTGGGTGCGGGTACGGATTTTTGTTTCTCTGGCCATGATCTCAATTCCTCTTTAGTAATTCGTTCGTCAGCTATTGAAGCAAGCTTGCACAAAAATAGCCTTAATTATCCGTTAACCGCCGCACCCGCCCACCGTGACCTTGATCTGCTGGCTGGCGGTGTGCAGTTTGCCGCCGGACTTGACGATGACCTTCACGTCCGAGGTCTTGCCCATTTTCATGCGCGCGCTGAAGTAGCCTTCGGCACCGCTCAGGGC
>DATMWS010000189.1:0-16973 GCA_035562135.1 Thiobacillus sp.
CGTCTGAAGTGGATCGACAAGCAGGCCTCACTCGCCGGCAAGAAAGTGCTCGACGTCGGCTGCGGCGGCGGCATCCTGGCCGAGGCAATGGCGGGTGCCGGCGCCACAGTCAGCGGCATCGACCTGTCGGAGAAGGCGCTCAAGGTCGCCAGGCTGCACCTCTACGAATCCGGCAAGAGCGTCGACTACCAGTTTGTGTCCGCCGAAGACTTCGCCGCGCAGCACGCCGGCGAATTCGATGTCGTCGCCTGCATGGAAATGCTCGAGCACGTGCCCGATCCGGCCTCGGTGGTTGCCGCCTGTTCGCGCCTGGTCAAGCCCGGTGGCTGGGTGTTCTTTTCCACCCTCAACCGCAACGCCAAGAGCTATCTGTTTGCCATCATCGGCGCCGAGTACGTGCTCAAGCTGCTGCCGCGCGGCACCCACGATTACGCCAAGTTCATCCAGCCCGCCGAACTCGCCCGCATGACCCGCGAGGCCGGGCTCGATACGCAGGAGCTGATCGGCATGACCTACAACCCGCTGACCAAGGTCTACAAGCTGGGAGCGGACACCGACGTCAACTACCTGCTGGCCACCCGCCGTGGAGATTAAGGCGGTGAAGCTTGAGAACATCCGCGCCATCCTGTTCGACCTCGACGGCACCCTGGTCGACACCGCACCCGACCTCGGCTACGCGCTCAACCTGCAGCGCGCGCGCCACGGCCTGCCTCCGCTGGCCGACGACGTCATCCGCCCGCAGGCCTCGCACGGCGCGCGCGGCCTGCTCGGCATCGGCTTCGACCTGCATCCCGACGACGCGCGCTTTGCGCACATGCGCGAAGAATTCCTGCAGCTGTATGCCGACAACATCTGCCGCCATTCGCGCCCCTTCCCCGGCATCCTCGACCTGCTGGCCGAACTTGAAGCGCGTCAGTTGAAATGGGGGGTCGTCACCAACAAACCGGCACGCTTCACCGAGCCGCTGATGTCCGTGCTCGACCTCGCCGAGCGCGCCAGCTGCATCGTCTCCGGCGACACCTGTCCGCAGTCCAAACCGCATCCGGCGCCCATGCTCGCCGCCGCCGAACTGTGCGGCGCGACGCCTGCGCAGTGCCTGTATCTGGGCGACGCCGAACGCGACATCCAGGCCGCCCGCGCCGCCGCCATGCCGGCGCTTGTCGCCGCCTGGGGCTATCTCGACGCCGCCGACCAGCCGCACACCTGGGGCGCGCACGCGCAAATCCGCCACCCGGCCGAAACCCTCGACTTTCTGGCCTGAGCATGGCCTACAGCCTTCTCAAACAGCTGCACCTCACCACCATTGCCCTCACCCTGGCCCTGTTTGTCCTGCGCGGCGTCTGGATGATGGCCTCCTCCCCCCGGCTGCAGGCGCGCTGGGTACGCATCGTCCCGCACATCAACGACAGCCTGCTGCTGGCCAGCGGCATCAGCCTGGCCGTGCTGATGCAGCAATATCCACTGGTGCACGGTTGGCTCACCGCCAAGTTTTTCGCGCTGATCCTTTATATCGTGCTCGGCACCTTTGCCCTCAAGCGCGGCAAAACCAAGGGTCGGCGCATCGCCGCTTGGGTCGCCGCCCTGCTGGTATTCGGCTACATGGTGGCGGTTGCGATCACGCACGATCCCCTCCCCTTCCTGCAGTAAGGCGTCCCGCAGAAATTTGCCCCGGCGCCGGAACTTTCCATCCGCCCCCCTCTCTATGCAGTACACTTGTTGCAGCAACACATGGGGGCCGACCTGGCTTCGACGTGGGTCGCAAAGCAGCGTAGGGCATACCGAGGGTCAGAGCACCTCGTAAATCCAACTGAAAAAAACTTAGTCGCAAACGACGAAAACTACGCCCTAGCCGCTTAAGGTCTAGGACTCACACCGGATCGTTCATGGGCCGGGCCGGCGCAAGCCGACAGTGAGTTAATTCACATGAAATCGTGTTCATCCGGGTCGCTTGGGTGAATGCTAAATCAAGGCGACTCGGCAAAATCCAGCCTGTTCGGCGGGCGTGATCGAGCTAAAAGCACAAAAACACCGGACTAAGTATGTAGAACTGCCTGTAGAGGGCTTGCGGACGGGGGTTCGATTCCCCCCGGCTCCACCAACACCCAAACCCCAGCCGGAAACGGTTGGGGTTTTTTATTGCCCGAAACGCGTGTGCTGGAGCAGTTCCGCACTCGTTACCAGGATTGGACAATAAGCAGACTTTCAACGTTGAAGCTGGCTTTTTCTTTGTTGTGCTACACATTCGCCCGCTCCCCCGACGACACCTCGAAGCGTTTCAGGTACTCATACATAGTGTCGACAAGCGGCTTGTCGCCGAATGCCTTCGCAATGACCGTTGCGTTCATGAGACCCCTATAAAAGTAGTTCCAGGCATCATCAATGTGCTCTTGCATTCGCGGTGTTCCGCGCATGCTACCAAGATGAAAATGTGGTGGATCCCCACCGTACATGTCCATCGTATGGGGGGCCGACGCATGTATATATCCGGAGTAAACGCTGCTTATCGTCTCACCAACATCGTGCACGACGGAGAGGTTTGGTTCAGTCGACAGTAAGCGCGTCACGTAAGCGCGAATTTTCCGTCTGGGTGGAAGATCGGGTTTCTTATGGCGAGCAAGCGTATTTGCCGGATCCGGGAACTCCTCGGCAAAGAATGCGGCTAAATATTGCTCATGACGGCTTGTCACCTCATCGTTGGTAACAGCCACCGCCAGAAATAGTATGTCCTCGTGAATTTCATCAAGGATACGGTGCAAGGATGCTTGCTCTTGTAGCAAGCCATTGAGCAGAAGAACATCAACAGCCCGCAGAGTTGATATCGACCTAGCAAATTTCAGTATCAAGGCTTGGTGGATTGTCTTCTCTTGATAGCGAAAGACAAACCCGTCAGCCCACTCCACTTCCTGTGGAGGTGGAACCTGCCTCTCCAATCGCTGGAAAGCATTCTCCAGCACCGTGAGTGATTCATGGAAAAGTTTACGCATCCTGCGAGAACCTAGCCAACCAAACCCATCCGGGGAGACCCTCCAGTCTGGCTTGGCGCTCTTGCGGCATCGCTAATTTTGTTTCTCTCTGAAAACGCACCCACCCCCCGAGTCGATAAACGTACTGAAGAAAGTTCGTAGCTAATGCCAGCTTTTTAGAAAAACAGAAACTAAACAGCGGGCATCACGTCGGCGAAGAAGGACAGCTCTGATAGGCGCGTCTGCTGAATGCCAATGTTAGGCTTGCACCATATTCAGTGCCATTCAGAGCCCAGAAGGTGTGCCATTGGGGGCTTTGATCATGGAGCAGGTGAAATGTGGCCAAGTAAAAATTTGAGCAGGAAACAATATGCGACAACCATTAGAGCTAGCTTCGCCCAAAAGCACACGATTGCAGGCCAATTAAAATAAGGAGGGGCCTCAATCTGCGTCTTATCGGTGGCCCCACGACTTTCTTTGTATCGCCAGTATGCGCCCCAAATAAGCGAACCGAACAGGTATTGAAGTAGATCAAACGCTAGGCTAAGTATTATGAAAGTGCCGGCGTGATACAACTCAGGCGCTAGCGCGAACGCCTTCTCAGGTAAATCGGCTTTGAATATCCAGATAACAGCAATGCCAGCGAATCCAAGCTGACGCGAAACCTCGCTCGCGGTACCCGATAGTTCATAGTAGCTGTCGCGAAAATCTTTGAGAGTTGACATAGCTTTCAATGCCCTTTAGTACGTGGACCGGTGCCGCCTGTGCCCCCGGCCTTTTTGGCTGCGTACTTTTTGGCCGGTGCCGCTCTCTTCACAGCAGGCTTTTGGGCTACGGCCTTTTTGGCCGGTGCCGCTTTCTTCGCAGCAGGCTTTTGGGCTACGGGCCTTTTGGCAGGTGCCGCTTTCTTCGCAGCAGGTCTTTTGATAAGTGCCATTAGTTCCAAACCCTTTTCAGATTGTTGAGAAATTTCTACAGCAGATAAAGATTGCCAAATGCTTTGAGTTAGCGACCGCATGTGAGTCAATTGGGCCAGGTCGGATTTATTTTCTGCGCGATTATTAACGCATGAAATAAGGAGCGTAAGAATATTTCATTTGGCCTAGTTGGGTCCCTGCACCCCGGCCCTAAATGGACATTTAAATTAATACTACAATGTCTGCTATTGGTCGGTTACCGGTTTACAGGTTTCGACCCAAGCTTGCGTTGCCTATTTGGACACCACTTAAAGGCTGTTGGAATCAAACCCGTGTAACAAGAATAATTGACGGTAACTCTGACGGTAACTTCTATTTTTTGAATTGAACGAACCCTATAATTACAAGGCTTCCAAGACCTTTTTCGATTGACCCGGTCCAACACCCAAACCCCAACCGTTCACGGTTGGGGTTTTTTATTGCCCGAAACGCCAGTGTTGGCGCGGTTCCGCATCCATCCCAAGCGCGGCTGCCCATAGCGCGCTTCCCCTGGGGCCTGCCCTCTCATCAGGGCAGGTTACTGATCCGCCCCTCCCCGAGCCGGGCAAATCCGGGCATCATTGACCGGCTTTGTGTGCCAGCGCACAGACGGCCGCCGGGAAGATCGCGATGATCCACGCTCGCCTCGGGAGAGACGAGGTTTTTTCCGGCTGTGGAGACCTCTATTCTCTGTTGCCGGCCAGACAAGCGCAGCCCTCCTCCGGATCGTTGCACGCTTTTCACGGAAATCAGCCATGTCAGAAACAGAAAACGGTTCCACGCTTGCCAACGATGCCGGCAAGGCGAAAGGCATCACCGAAGTGCTGCGCCAGAAGGCCTTGCTTAAAACGGGGGCGTTGCAGAACGCGATCCTCACCAGCGCCAATTTCTCGATTATTGCCACCGACGAGAAGGGCATCATTCAATTATTCAATATCGGCGCCGAGCGCATGCTGGGCTACCTGGCCGCCGACGTCCTGAACAAGATCACCCCGGCCGACATTTCCGATCCGCAGGAAGTGATTGCGCGCGCCAAAGCATTGAGCCAGGAGCTGGCAACCCCGATTACGCCGGGCTTCGAGGCCCTGGTGTTCAAGGCCTCGCGCGGCATCGAGGACATCTACGAGCTGACCTATATCCGCAAGGATGGCAGCCGCTTCCCGGCGGTGGTGTCAGTCACGGCCCTGCGCGACGATCAAAACGCCATCATCGGCTACCTGCTGATCGGCACCGACAACACCGCGCGCAAGCAGGTCGAGGCAGAGCAACAGCATCTGCTCGAGATTCAGGAGGAGACGAATAAACAACTGCAGCTGACCAACGTCACCTTACAGGTCAGCGAGGAAAAGCTCGCCGTTACGCTCAACTCCATCGGCGATGCAGTGATCGCCACCGATGCCAGGGCGCGTGTGACGCTCCTGAATCCCCTTGCCGAACAGCTCACCGGCTGGACGCAGGCGGAAGCCAGCGGTCGCCCGGTGGACGAGGTTTTTCACATCATCAACCAGGAAACCCGTCAACCCGCCACGATCCCGGTAATGGAAACCCTGGCGCATGGCACGATACAGGGCCTAGCCAACCACACCGTAGTGATTGCACGCGATGGCAGCGAGTGCGCTATCGCCGACAGTTGCGCACCGATTCGCGACCGCGACGGTCAGGTGATCGGCGCGGTGCTGGTGTTCCGCGATGTCACCGGGGAATATGCCGCGCAGCAGGCCTTGCGCGACAGTGCCGCGCTGATCCAGACGATACTCAATACCGTGGTGGACGGCATCATCACCCTCCATGCCATCGGCGGCATCGTCGAGACCGTTAACCCGGCCGCCGAGCGGATGTTTGGCTATACCGCCGCAGAACTCATCGGGCAAAACTTCAGCCTGCTGATACCCGAGCTTGATCGGGACCAGCGCAATGGTTCCATCGAGTATTACAGTGCGAGCGATGAGGCGCGCGCCAGCGGCCTCGGACGCGAGGTCGTGGGCCGGTGCAAGGATGGCAGCATTTTCCCGATGGAGATGGCGGTAAGCGAGATGTGGCTGGGTGGCCAGCGTTACTTCACCGGCATTTTGCGTGACATCACCGCACGCAAGCAGGCCGAAGCGGCGCTGCTCAAGGCGGGGGCCCTGCAGAGCGCGATTTTCAACAGCGCCAATTTCTCGAGCATCGCCACTGACGCCAAGGGCGTCATCCAGATCTTCAACGTCGGCGCCGAGCGCATGCTGGGCTACACGGCCGCCGACGTGATGAACAGGATCACCCCGGCCGACATTTCCGATCCGCAGGAAGTGATCGCGCGCGCCAAGGCGTTGAGCGTCGAGCTCGGAACCCCGATTACGCCGGGCTTCGAGGCCCTGGTGTTCAAGGCCTCGCGCGGCATCGAGGACATCTACGAGCTGACCTACATCCGCAAGGATGGCAGCCGCTTCCCGGCGGTCGTGTCGGTCACCGCCCTGCGCGACGCTCAAAACGCCATCATCGGCTACCTGCTGATCGGCACCGACAACACCGCGCGCAAGCAGGTCGAAGCAGAGCAGGAGAAGCTCGATCAGCTTCTGCGCGAGCAGCAGTTCTACACGCGCTCTCTCATCGAATCCAACATCGACGCGCTGATGACTACCGATCCGTCCGGCATTGTTACCGACGTCAACCAACAAATGGTGGCGCTCACCGGTCGCGCACGCGACGAGCTGATTGGCACGCCGTTCAAGAACTACTTTACCGATCCGGAGCGGGCCGAGGCAGCTATCAAGCTGGTGCTGAGTGAAAAAAAGGTCACCGACTACGAGCTTACCGCGCGCGCCAGGAACGGCGAGGAAACGGTGGTGTCCTACAACGCGACCACCTTCTACGACCGCGACGGGAGGCTGCAGGGCGTGTTCGCCGCAGCGCGCGACATCACCGAACGCAAACGCCTGGATCAGGTGCTGCAGGACAAGAACACCGAACTGGAGAACGCCAGGTTCGTGGCGGAAAAAGCCAACCTCGCCAAATCGGATTTCCTTTCCAGCATGAGCCATGAGCTGCGCACCCCGCTCAATGCCATCCTTGGCTTCGCCCAGTTACTGGAGGCCGGTTCACCGCCGCCAACGGCCGCCCAGACTGTAAGACTGCACCAGATTATCAAGGCAGGCTGGTATCTGCTGGAACTGATTAACCAGATCCTCGATCTCGCGGTAATCGAGTCCGGCAAACTATCGCTGTCGCTGGAACCCTTGTCGCTGTCCGAAGTGCTGCTCGAATGCCAGGCCATGATCGGACCGCAGGCACAACAACGCGGCATCCACATAAACTTTCTCCCATTCGACAACACCTGTTTTGCCCATGCCGACCATACCCGGGTCAAGCAGGCGCTGATCAACCTGCTTTCCAATGCGATCAAATACAACCGCGAACATGGAATGGTCGAGGTGAAGTGCACCGTGATCAGCCCGGAACGCGTCCGCATCAGCATCAAGGACAGCGGTGCGGGTTTGCCTCCGGAAAAGCTGGCCCAGCTGTTTCAGCCGTTCAATCGTCTGGGGCAGGAGACCGGCAGCGAGGAAGGGACGGGCATCGGCCTGGTGGTCACCAAGCAACTGGTCGAACTGATGGGCGGCACCATTGGCGTGGAAAGTGCCGTCGGCGTGGGCAGCGAATTCTGGATCGAACTGATCCGCGATGAGATACCACAACTCGCCCTTGAACATACGATGGCCGCTGAGCTTGCGCCACAAGCGCAGGGAAATGCGGTGCTGCGCACCCTGCTCTATGTGGAAGACAATCCGGCCAACCTGATGCTGGTCGAGCAAATCATCGAGGGCCACCCCCATATGCGCATGCTGAGCGCGTGCGATGGCAATCTCGGCATCGCGCTTGCGCGCGCCCATCTCCCGGATGTGATCCTGATGGACATCAATCTGCCTGGCATCAGCGGTTACCAAGTGCTGAAAATCCTGCGTGAAGATCCGGCAACGGCGCACATCCCGGTGCTTGCCATCAGTGCCAATGCCATGCCACGCGATATCGAGAAAGGCCTGGAGGCAGGATTCTTCCGCTATCTCACCAAGCCGATCAAGGTCAACGAGTTCATGGATGCGCTGGACAGGGCGCTGGAACGTGCGGAAACCGGATTGGACGGCGCAATCAACCCGGGATCCCTGTGATGGTGAGTACCGACGACATTCTCAATGCCAGCATTCTGATCGTGGACGATCAGGAAGCCAATGTGCTGCTGCTGGAGGAAATGCTGCGTGAAGCCGGCTATCGGTGCATTACGTCGACGATGGATCCGCATGCCGTCTGCGCGCTGCATCGCGACAACCTCTACGACCTGATTCTGCTCGATCTGCAGATGCCCGGCATGGATGGCTTCCAGGTGATGGAAGGCCTGAAGGAAATCGAGACCGATGGCTACCTTCCCGTACTCGTGATTACGGCCCAACCGGGCCACAAGCTGCGGGCGCTGGCCGCCGGCGCGAAGGACTTCATCAGCAAACCGTTCGATCTGATGGAAGCCAGGACGCGCATTCACAACATGCTGGAAGTGCGCTTGCTGTACAAGCAACTCGAGCAGTACAGCCGCGCGCTGGAATCCATGGCGCTGCACGACGCGCTGACCGGACTGCCGAATAGACGGCTTTTATTTGACCGGCTTGCGTTGGCCATCGCCCATGCGCGCAGGAACAAAAGCACGATGGCGGTGATGTATCTGGATCTGGACGGATTCAAGCAGATCAACGACACCCTGGGGCACGATGCGGGCGACACGCTGCTGAGGATGGTCGCCGACCGCCTGGTGGCTGCGGTGCGTCAGGAGGACACGGTGGCACGCCTGGGTGGCGATGAATTCGTGATCGCATTGTGGGAATTAAGTCATGCCGGCGATGTGGCCAGGCTGGTGTCAAAAGTGATACAGGCCGTGTCGCAACCCTACAGCATCCAGGGCCGCGACGTGCGCATGACTGCCAGCATCGGTGTCGGCATTTATCCCATGCATGGCGAGGAAGTGGAGACGCTGATGAAAAGCGCGGATCTGGCCTTGTATGAGGCCAAGCGCACCGGCAAGAACGATTATCGCATCGCAGCGCGCACCGCCCCGTTGGCGATGGCGCGTAGTTGACGTAGCCTGTCCTCATGGGACCGGGTCTTGATGCAAACGAAGGAAGCGAATTTTATGGTGAGTCCCGCCGACATTCTTAATGCCAGTATTCTGATCGTGGACGATCAGGAAGCCAATGTGCAGCTGCTGGAGCAATTGCTGCGTGAAGCCGGCTACACCCACGTTGCCTCGACGATGAATCCGTACGAGGTCTGCGCGCTGCATCGCAAGAACGGCTACGACCTGATCCTGCTCGACCTGCAGATGCCCGGCATGGATGGATTCCAGGTGATGGAAGGCCTCAAGGAAATCGCTGCAGACGACTACCTTCCGGTCCTCGTGATCACCGCCCAACCAGACCACAAGCTGCGCGCGTTGCAAGCCGGCGCCAAGGACTTCATCAGCAAGCCATTCGATCTGATCGAAGCCAGGACGCGCATCCACAACATGCTGGAAGTGCGGCTGCTGTACAAAAAACTCGAGAATTACAGCAAGGTGCTGGAACAGACGGTGCAGGAGCGGACCGCCGAACTGCGCGAAAGCGAAGCCCGCTATCGCAGCCTGACCGAACTGGCCTCCGACTGGTACTGGGAGCAGGACGAGAACATGAACTTCACCCGGGTTTCCGGCCCGGTCCTGGAGATGCTCGGCATCCAGGTCGACGTGGCGGGCGAAGCGGGCGGCGGTCAGGCCGCAGGCTGGAACGAGGCAGAACGGAAAGCGCTTCAGGCAAAGATTGCCGCCCGGCAGCCCTTCCTGGATTTCGCCTTCAGCCGCATCAATGCCGATGGCTCGCAACAAACGTTCCGGGTGAGCGGGGAGCCGATGTTCAACCAGTCCTCCCGCTTCATCGGCTACCGCGGAGTCGGCGTGAAACTCACCGCCAAGAAATAGAACACACTCTCTCGACGATTACCTATGCCATCACCCCATAGTCCGAATCAGAACCAACTTCTTGCCGCCCTTCCCACGGCTGAATTCGAGCCCCTGGCTGCGCATCTGGAACGGGTGCCGCTGGCGCTCGGAGAAGTCCTCTACGAACCCGGCGGACAGTTGCAGCACGCCTATTTCCCCACCACCGCCATCGTGTCGCTGCACTATGTCATGGCGTCCGGCGCATCGGCCGAATCCGCGGGGGTGGGCAATGAAGGCGTAGTCGGCATTGCGCTGTTCATGGGAGGGAATACCACGCCAAGCTCGGCCGTGGTGCAGACCGCGGGCCATGCCTACCGGCTGGAGCGCAGCAAGCTGTTGCAGGAATTCAATCGCGCCGGCCTGATGCAGCGTTTGTTGCTGCGCTACACCCAGGCGCTGATTACACAGATGATGCAGGCCGCGGCCTGCAATCGGCACCATTCAATCGAGCAGCAGCTGTGCCGCTGGCTGTTGCTGACGCTCGATCGATTGCCTTCGAATGAGCTGGTCATGACGCAGGAATTGGTCGCCAGCATGCTCGGCGTGCGCCGCGAAGGCATTACGGAGGCCGCCGGGAAATTGCAGCGCGCTGGTTTGATCAGTTACCGCCGCGGCCATATTGCCGTGCTTGATCGGTCCGGGCTGGAGACCCACGCATGCGAATGCTACGCCGTCGTCAAGAAGGAATTGAGCCGCCTGCTGCCCGATGTGCGGTCTAGCCAGGACATTGCGGCTGCCGTCCAATAATCACCTCCAGCGGGTGTGGCCGTTCAGCTTTTGCAGCAACGGCAGGCCAAGTCTGAATTCCTTGCGGAAGTGTGCCGACACAATGGGCGAAAAGCTGTTTGCGGTGCCATGGAGCGCATTAACACCGACACAGGAAACAAACGCTTCGTCTCAAGATGGAAATGGATCACCTCAAGAATGCACCTGGATTCGATAAGGTTCGGTGGCCCAACATGGCAGATGCCTCGTGGGCACAGCGCATCCATTTTTTATGGGACTCAATCGGATGCCCCAAAACTGGATGGCCCGTATGTGTAACTAATTTGCAGTGCCCCCGCATCCACGCCAGCCCCCTTGGCATGGATGAGGCCCTCGCTATAGTGAGTTTTTTCGTATGAAAGGATCGTCCCCATGGCTTCCATCCCTCCTGACACACCCTCCCGAACATCCGAACCGTCGGCGCGGCCCGACCGCAACGACGCCGAAAACGCGGTGCGCATCCTGATCCGCTGGGCAGGCGACGACCCGACCCGCGAGGGTCTGCTCGACACCCCGGCGCGCGTCGTGCGGTCCTACGAGGAATTCTTCGCCGGCTATCTTGAGGATCCGGTGCAGACCCTGTCGCGCACCTTCTCCGAGGTGGATGGCTACGACGAGATGATCGTCATGACCGACATCCGCTTCGAAAGCCACTGCGAGCACCACATGGTGCCCATCATCGGCAAGGCGCATGTCGCCTATCTCCCCGACCGCCGGGTGGTGGGCATCTCCAAGCTTGCCCGCCTGGTCGACATCTATGCCAAACGTCTGCAGATCCAGGAAAGAATGACGGTGCAGATCGCCGACACGCTGAACGATGTGTTGCAGCCGAAAGGGGTCGCGGTGGTGATCGAGGGGTCCCATCAGTGCATGACCACGCGCGGCGTGCACAAGCCGGGCGCAGCCATGGTGACCAGCCGCATGCTGGGCGCCTTCCGCTCGGATGGCTCGACCCGGCGCGAGTTTCTCGCCATGATCGGCCGGACGGGCGCGGGACCGCTGAGCAATACGTGACGGGGCCGCGCTGACCCGCAGATTCATGTCATCGGACGTCGGCGCCTGCAACGACCCTGAAATTTTTCAGTACTTGTCGGCATTACTGGCGTGGGTGGTAATATCCTACCGTCCTTAGCTGTTTTGCTCTGATAGTCAAGCTGCAATAGTAGGAGAGGGACTTTAATGACTTACAAATTTTCCAAGGGACATGCCATGAGCGCTAAGACCGCCTTCACCACTAAAGCCCAGCACGCTGTGCCCCACGTCACCATGGCGGACTCCAGGCTCAGTCGAATACTTCGTGGCTTGCTGGCAAGCATGGGCGCTGCGTTTTTATTGGTTTCCGCCCCAGCACTAGCCCAGGTATTAGGTACGGCATCCAATTTCGCGGTCCTAGGTGCTACCCCGAATGTGACCAACACCGGCCCGACCATCGTAAGCGGAAATGTGGGCGTCTATCCCGCTGCCTCGATCACGGGTTTTCCTCCGGGAAGTATTGTTCCAGGCACAGGATTTCTGCACTTGGCTGATGCGGTCGCGCAACAGGCTCAGGCGGATAACCTCACCGCGTTCGGCGTTTTAACAGCAGGATTGGGCGCAGCCCTTGGTCCCGCCCTTGACGATGTCACGCGTTGCGGATCTGTCGGATGTGTACCACTCGTGCCAGGCACCTATGATGTGGGAGCGGCTAACTTGACGGGAACGCTCACGCTCAGTGGCGGAGGAACCTACATTTTCCGGACGACCTCGCTCACGACTGCAGCCGGCCCCGGCGCATCAGTTGTCGTTATGAACAGCGGCTCACCTTGTGACGTGTGGTGGACGTCCGCCGCCTCCGTGTCCATCGGGACAGACAGTGTGATGTTAGGAAACATCTTGGCGCACACGAGTATCACCATGGGTACCGGTGCCAGCTTGCAAGGGAGAGCCTTGGCCTATACGGGCACCGTAACGCTGGATGACAATGCCGTCACGGCATGCTCAGGCGGCACTGCTCCCTACGCCGTTGCGGGTCCTGTCGCAATCCTCCCCCCATCGACCGCCGCCCCCACGCTTTCCGAGTGGGCGATGATCATGCTTGTAGCCCTCCTGGCCATGACAGGCTTTGTAGCGATGCGCAGGCAGTCAAAGTAAAAGTAATTGTGAAAAATCCGGGGGCGCGCAAGCGCCCCTTGTTGTTTGTGTGCGAGGCGTGGCTTTTGTTGCACCCCTCACATAAGCCCGGATAATTCATCAGGGCGGCATTCTTTCTTTTTGTGGGAGCGGCTTTAGCCGCGATTGCCACTGTTCGATCTGTCGCGGCTAAAGCCCCTCCTACCAAGGCAATGCCGCCATTGGATGGCAAGCGAGTCCCATTACTGAACTATTTTGGATAGACACGATTTCAAGCCACCCATCCATGTTGCGCTTCTTCATTCTCTTTGTTGTCATCCTGGTCACGCTGTTCGCGGCCGAGTTGACGCAGCCTGTGCAAAGCGCCGTCGTGCTGCCGTGGACCGAAGCGCTGGCGCGAATTAGTGCTGGCCTGATCACGCTCTTCGATTCGAACGTTGTCGCTTTCGGCAAGATTCTGCAGAGCACGACCAATGGCTTCGCGGTTTCCATCGAGGCAGGATGCAACGGCATTGAGGCGGCCGTTGTTCTCATTGCCGCCATGCTCGCCTTTCCTGCACCCTGGAAGCACCGCGTAATCGGCATCCTGGTCGGTCTGTCTGCTGTGCAGGTGTTGAATATCGTGCGCGTGATCAGCCTTTTCTATCTCGGCCAGTGGAATATGAAGGTCTTCGAGTGGGCGCATCTTTATCTGTGGCAGGCGCTCATCATGCTCGATGTGCTGATTGTCTGGCTGGTCTGGATTCGGATGCTGCCGCCGTCCTCACCTGCTGACTCGCCCCCTCCTCCATCGGCAGATGCCGGGGTGCAACACGCGACAGCGCCATGATGGCGGCTACCCCTACGCTCGGGAAGTTTGTTCTGCGCACCCTCCTGTGGTTGCCGCCTTGTCTCGCGGCCTGGTATTTCAGCGCGCACTATCACGCTGCCGTCGCCGGCGCACTGGCTCACCTGCTGGTGGACTGGTTCAATCCCGGCATCGTGTCTGCGCTGGAGCAGCCGGGAATCGATCTGGTATTCGTGACCACCCTCGAGGTACACCCCGAGCCGGGACGGACCGGCCTGCTGGTGCCGGAAGTGAATCCCCTGCTCTACACTTACGGACTGGCGTTTTTCGTCGCACTGATGCTTGCCGCAGGTGCCAAGTGGTGGAAAATCCTGGTCGGCGCCGTTGCTCTCCTGCCCTTCCAGAGCTGGGGCATCGCTTTCGATTTGCTGGTACAAGTCGGCGTAAAACTCGGCCCTGACGTTGCAGCGCAGGCGGGTTTGTTCGGCTGGCAAAGGGAGGCCATAGCGCTCGGCTATCAAATCGGCAACCTCATTTTTCCCAGCCTCATCCCCGTCGTGTTGTGGGCAGGCTTTAGCCGATTGTTCATTGAGAACTTGCTACGCTCGCAGGCCCGCAATACCCCTGCCCACCCTTGACGACCCAGGCATCGGAGGACGCGCTTTTGCGCGTCCGACAGGTGGGGTTTATGCTCCCGGTTTTTCCATACACTGAGCGCTGATCCAGTCATTCAGCAATTGTGTCGGCGACTTGTAGCCTAGCGTCGAGTGCTTCCGTTTGCGGTGAAGGCGTTGCAACGCAGCCTTGCGCTCAAAACATCGTGCAATCCATCACGTGGCGGACGCTTCAAATGGGTGAACCCATGATTCATGAAGAAATTTATTCTAATCATTGCGTTAAGAACCTAGCGGAGCGGTCAACTGCCGTTTCCAGCTTGAACGATACTCTGGCCGACCGAGCAGTCATTCCTCTCGTCGGAAGTGCGCCATGTGGAGTGAATGCAGGGCGAGGCGATTCCGGTGTATCCACCTGAGCCCCATAGCACTGCGAGGAAGCCCGCATCAAGCGGATTCGTCGCTCGCCTGGCCGATGCCCCGCTCCATTGGGCAAGGCGTCTGAAGATAGTCCTGATCGGGTCGCTGACATCCTGGATCGATCACCGCGCAGCCAGCAAAGGCGCAGCCCTGGCCTTCTATACCTTGTTCTCCATGACGCCCATCCTGGTGCTGGCCATCGCGGTCGCCGGCTACGTCTTCGGCGCCGAGGCTGCCCAGGGTGAGATCGTTGCCCAAGTGCAAGGGCTGGTAGGACCCAATGGCGCGCAGGCAATCCAGGCATTGCTGGCAGGCGCGCGAGATCCCGTTTCCGGGCTGGTGGCGACACTCGTAGCGAGCGTCCTGCTGCTGCTGGGCGCCACGACCGTCTTCGCCGAGCTGAAGGGTAGCCTGGATGAACTGTGGGGGATCGACAAGCCTCGTCATTCAGCCTTCATCGTGCTCTTGAGAACCCGGCTCTTGTCCTTTGGGATGGTGCTTGTTCTGGCTTTCCTGTTGCTCGTCTCCCTCGTCGTCAGCGCCGCACTGGCCATGCTTGAACGCTATGCGCATGGGATCCTGGGCAGTTCCGCCGCGGTTCTCGCGACGACCTCCTCCGTCATTTCGTTCGGCGTCATTGCCTGCATGTTTGCAGTCATCTACAAGACCCTGCCGGACGCACCGCTGTCGTGGCGGGACGTCTGGATCGGCGCCGCCTTCACGGCGGGGCTGTTCAGCCTGGGAAAATATGCGATCGGTTTGTATCTGGGCAACAGCAGCGTGGCATCGAGCTTTGGTGCCGCCGGATCGTTGATCGCTTTGCTGCTATGGGTGTACTACTCGGCACAGATTTTCTTTCTGGGGGCGGAGTTCACGAGGCAGTACGCACTGTGGTTCGGCAGCCTGCAGCATGAGAGGCTGCGCCTCGAGGAAAGGGAGCGCCTCGCCGCGCTAGAGGGCGCTGAGTGAACCGCACGGAAGGCGTCCCTACGACTGGGGCATTCGTGCAGACCAAACCCCGTCGCCGACCGAGGCTCTATGTACGGCACCATACAGACTTCGCCTGGTCCAGCGACTATGCTTTCCAATATGGCGCGCGTCTAGCCCTCCAATCCCTGCTAAAGCAGTGTAAAAATAATTGTGATCGAATAACCGGTAAAGGCTGATGGCCCGGAAGCACTTGGAACGCGTTTTCGGCAAATGCAGGTCATAAGGCCAGGGTTGCGCTGACCACCCCGAGTTCGAGCAAGGAGCATGTCATAGCCATCAAAGAGTTCGGATTTTCGGCACGTCCACGGAATACCCTGCGTAACGACAGGGATACCGAGTTGCTGCGCTCGGAGCTGTTCAGCATCGAGCAACTGAAGCGTCACGCGGTCACGCTGGCGGGCCAGCATCGAATCGATCCGCGCCCGGGGCCAGACAGGTTGCTGCCACGGCTGGCGGACAATGCGCGCGTTCTGCTGGCGGCGTATGACGTCGTGACAGCCGCCGCCACGCAAGGACAACGGATCGTGCCGGCAGAGGCCTGGTTGCTCGACAATTTCTACCTGATCGAGCAGCAGATCACGCTGGCGCGTCGGCATCTGCCGCGCGGGTACAGCCGCCAGTTGCCGCGACTGGCCGATGGCCCGTCGGCCGGCTTTCCCCGTATCTACGACCTGGCGCTGGAGTTGATCTCCCACATGGACGGTCGCGTCGACAGCGACAACGCCACCCAGTTCATCGCCGCCTACCAGACCGTTGAACCCTTGAAGCTGGGCGAATTGTGGGCCTTCCCGATCATGCTGCAGTTGGCGCTGCTGGAAAACCTGCGCCGCGTCGGGGTGCGTATCGCCCAGCAGCGCGAGGAGCGCGATGCGGCCATCACCTGGGCGGACCGCATGCTCGCCACGGCCGAGAGCGATCCAAAACAGCTGATCCAGTTGCTGGCCGAGTTTGCCCATGCCGATGTGCCGCTGACCGCGCCGTTTGTGGAGGAGTTCTACGACCGGCTGCAGGCGCAGGGGCCTGCCATGGCCTTCGTCCAGACCTGGGTCGAGCACAAACTGCTGGAACAGGGGGTGACCGCCACCGAGTTGTCGGAGGCGGCCGGCCGCACGGCCGCGGCCAACCAGATCTCCATCGCCAACAGCATCGGCAGCCTGCGCTTCATCGGCGCCATGGACTGGAAGCAATTCGTCGAGTCGCTCAGCGTCGTCGAACAGACCTTGCGCGAAGACCCGATGGAAAGCTACGCCAGCCAGGATTTCGCCACCCGCGACCGCTACCGGCATGTCATCGAGGACGTGGCGCGCGGCAGCCGCCTGCGCGAGAACGATGGCTTCGCGTGCCACCGCTATTTCGCCGCACATGCTGCCGCGC
>DATMWS010000190.1:0-2042 GCA_035562135.1 Thiobacillus sp.
GCGCACCGCTTTGCCATCACCGGCCACCGCGCCAAACGCGGCAAGGCGCGCGTGCAATCGACGCTGGAAAACATCGCCGGCATCGGCCCCAAACGCCGCAAACAGCTGCTCGAACACTTCGGCGGCCTGCAGGGCGTGCGCAACGCCGGCGTCGACGCGCTTGCCACGGTGAACGGTATCAGCCGAGAATTGGCGGAAACCATCTATCACGCCCTCCACTAATAAATAATGCCGCTCAATCTCCCCAACCTGCTCACGTGGCTGCGCATCCTCTTCATTCCGCTGATGGCGGGCGTGTTTTATCTGCCCGACGGCTGGGTCACGCCGTACGAAGCCAACCTGCTGGCCGCGGCATTTTTTGGCGTGGCGGCACTGACCGACTGGCTCGACGGCTATCTGGCACGCGCGCTCGGCCAGACTTCGGCGTTTGGCGCCTTTCTCGACCCGGTGGCCGACAAGCTGATGGTCGCCGCCGCGCTCATCGTGCTGGTCGACCTGGATCGCGTGGCGCCGCTGATCGCGCTCATCATCATCGGCCGTGAAATTACCATCTCGGCGCTGCGCGAGTGGATGGCGAAGGCCGGCAAATCCGCCAGCGTCGCGGTGTCGTTCGTCGGCAAGCTGAAAACCTCGGCGCAGATGATCGCCATCGTGCTGCTGCTGTATTTCATCCCGCTCGCCGGCCTGCCCATCGCACGCATCGGCACGCTGCTGATCTGGGTCGCCGCGCTGCTCACCCTGGTTTCGATGGCGTATTACCTCGTGATGGCTGCGCGCGCCCTGCAAAAATCTTCATGAATTGGTTGACAGAAAAAAACGAAATCCCCATAATGCGCAGCCTTCAATGCGGGAATAGCTCAGCTGGTAGAGCGCAACCTTGCCAAGGTTGAGGTCGGGAGTTCGAACCTCCTTTCCCGCTCCAGTATTCTGGGGAAAACAGATGGCGCAGTCCGGACGTTTTCCCCTTTTCGTTTAAGCAGTTACCGCAACGGCGCGATAGCAAAGCGGTTATGCACCGGATTGCAAATCCGTGTAGGTCGGTTCGACTCCGGCTCGCGCCTCCAGATTCTGGATCAGCTGTCCGCTTTGCCCGGATGGTGAAATTGGTAGACACAAGGGACTTAAAATCCCTCGCCAGCGATGGCGTACCGGTTCGATTCCGGTTCCGGGCACCATCTTCTCTTTCAGTCTTCCGGCCCGAATGGTATAATTTCGCCGCTTGATTATTATCACAATGGGCAGTTAGCCCATTTTTTATTTGTGCTGCACCGCGACACAAAGATGGATTTGCAATGATGGATTTGCCCGCCCGCCTGGAGCCTGTACTCGCCGGACTCGGTTACGAGCTGGTGATGCTGGAGCGCGCCGGGCGTGGGGTGTTGCGGATATTTATCGACAAGCCGGACGGAATCACGATTGACGACTGCGTGACGGTGAGCAATCACCTGACCCACCTGTTTACCGTCGAGAATATCGACTTCGACAGGCTGGAGGTGTCCTCGCCCGGTCTTGACCGGCCGCTGGTCAAGCCGCAGGACTATGCGCGCTTCGCCGGCGAGCAGGTCACGCTCAAGCTGCGGGTGCCGGTGGACAACCGGCGCCGTCTCAGCGGTCAGCTGGTCGGCCTGGAAGAAAATGCGGTGAAGTTGATCGTCGATGGCACGGAAGTGTCGGTTGATTTAAGAAATGTGGATGCTGCCCGCCTGAAACCCATGGTTTAGGCAGGGCTGGAGGAAGTGATGAGCCGTGAATTGTTGATGCTGGCCGACGCGCTGGCGCGCGAAAAAAACGTGGGCCAAGAGGTGGTGTTCGAAGCACTGGAGCAGGCGCTCGCCTCCGCCACCAAAAAGCGCTTCAAGGATGAGGCCGACGTGCGCGTGTCGATCGACCGCACCACCGGCGACTATGAATCCTTCCGCCGCTGGCAGGTGGTATCCGAAGCCGACCTGGAATCCGAGGGTTACCAGATTCTGCTGATCGACGCCCAGGACAAGCATCCCGACATCGAGATCGGCGACTACATCGAAGAGCCGCTGGAAAAC
>DATMWS010000191.1:0-4452 GCA_035562135.1 Thiobacillus sp.
CGCATCAAGCCGCTGGCCAAGCGCACCATGCGCCCCGAAGTACTGACGGGTATCGGCGGCTTCGGTGCGCTGGTCGAGATTTCGAAGAAATTCAAGGAGCCGGTGCTGGTCTCCGGCACCGACGGCGTCGGCACCAAGCTCAGGCTGGCGTTCGAGTTGAACCGTCACGACACCGTCGGCATCGATCTGGTGGCGATGAGCGTCAACGACATCCTGGTGCAGGGCGCCGAGCCGCTGTTTTTCCTTGATTACTTCGCCACGGGCAAGCTCTCGCTCGACACCGCCGAAGCGGTGATCGCCGGCATTGCCACCGGCTGCGAGCAGGCAGGCTGCGCGCTGATCGGCGGCGAGACCGCCGAGATGCCCGGCATGTATCCCGATGGTGAATACGACCTGGCCGGCTTTGCCGTCGGCGTGGTGGAAAAATCCAAGGTCATCGGCGGCCAGTTGATTGCGGCGGGCGACGTCGTGCTGGGGCTGGCGTCTTCCGGCGCGCATTCCAACGGCTATTCGCTGATCCGCAAGCTGATCGACCTCAGCCACATCGGCTTCAAGTCCGATTTTCACGGCCGCCCGTTCGCCGACGCCGTGATGGCGCCGACGCGGATTTACGTCAAGCCGCTGCTGGCGCTGATCGAAACGCTCAACGTAAAAGGCATGGCGCACATCACCGGCGGCGGCATCACCGGCAACCTGCCGCGCTGCCTGCCGGAAGGCGTCGCTGCGCGCGTCGACCCTGCCAGCTGGACGCGGCCGCCGCTGTTCGACTGGCTGCAGCAGGCCGGCAACGTCGAGCCTGCCGAAATGCTGCGCACCTTCAACTGCGGCATCGGCATGTGCGTGGTGGTGGCCGCAAACGACGCCGCCGCGGCGATGGCGCACCTCACGGCAAGCGGCGAAACCGTGTGGCAGATCGGCGAAATTGTCGCCCGCCCGGATGGTGCGGAGCAGGTTTTATACTTGTGACCACCCGCGTCGTCGTGCTGCTGTCCGGGCGCGGCAGCAATTTTCGGGCGATTTCCGAAGCGCAGTTGCCGATCGAAATCGTCGCCGTCATCAGCAACCGACCGCAGGCCGCGGGGCTCGATTACGCGCGCGCGCGCGGCCTGACCGCCATCGCGCTCGACCACACCGAACACCCGGACCGCGAAGTTTTCGATGCCCTGCTGGCCGACGAGATCGAGCGCCATCGGCCCGATCTGGTGGTGCTGGCGGGCTACATGCGCATCCTCAGCACCGCGTTCATTACGCGCTTCGAGGGCCGCCTGCTGAACATTCATCCTTCGCTGTTGCCGATGTTCCTGGGACTGAAAACCCACGAGCGTGCGCTGGCCGAAGGGATCAAAATCCACGGCTGCACGGTGCATTTCGTCACCGCCCAGCTCGATCACGGGCCCATCGTCATCCAGGCCGCGGTGCCGGTGCGGGCGGACGACACGCCCGGCACCCTGGCCACGCGGGTGCTGGCGCAGGAACACCGCATCTACCCGCAGGCCGTCCGCTGGTTTGCCGAGGGGCGGCTGGAAATAAACCATGGCCGCGTAAACTTGAAGGGCGATCCGACGTCACAGTCAGTGTTATCCACTGAAACGTGACCATGCTTCATTATCTTCTACTGGCCTTCAGCCTGTTTGCTGCCGCCGCCCAAGCCGCGGCGCCCCAACAAATGAGCCTGGTGTACGACCTCTACCGCAACGGCCACAAGTTCGGCCAGGTAACCGACACCTTCACCCGCAGCGGCGACCGCTACACCCTGACCAGTGAAACGCGTGCGTCCGGCCCGCTGAAAGCGCTGTGGCCGGGCAGCATTCGCCTCGAAAGTACGGGAGACGTCACCCGCCAGGGCCTGCGCCCCATGCAATTCCAGCATGCGCGCAGCGATGCGCCGCACAAGCTGGCGACCGCGCGTCTCGACTGGAAACAACGCAGCATTGCCTACCAGTACAAGGGCGAATCGTGGCAGGAGAATGGCCTGCAGAATGGGGCGCAGGACCAGTTGTCGCAGGTGTACCAGTTCATGTTCGCGCCCGCCTTGCCCACCGATTACAGCCTGCAGGTGGTGAGCGGGCGCGACCTCAACGACTATCGCTATGCCCGTACCGATGGTGGCGCCATTGAGACGCCGCTGGGATTGCTGGTCACCCAGCAATATCAGCGCATCACGCAACAACCCGACGAAAAAACCATCACCGTGTGGGTCGCCCCTGCGCGCAACAATCTGCCGGTGCAAATCCGGGTGAGCGAAGAGGGCGTCACCCTTGAACAGCGCCTGGTGCGCGCGAGCGTCAAGGACTAGCCGGGGTGGGGCGCAGCGTTCGCCCGTGGTGGTTGGCTCTGGCGGGGTCGCTGTTGCTGCATGCCGTACTGCTTGGGGGGCTGACCTGGCCCTTGCCGCAGTGGCAGGGGCCATCCGGATCGCTTCCCATCGAAGCGCGGCTGATGCCGGTGACGCCTGTGGCGGCGCCGCGACCCTTGGTGAAATCCCCAGCCCCGCCATCGCGCCCCCAGCCTGCCCTGTTGCCTGAACAGGTGGCCGAAGACGTCGCAGAAGCGGCCATGCCCGAAGACGTCGCCGCTGAAGTCGCAATGGCCGTCCCGCCTGTTGAAATGCCCGAGCTAGAAGCGGAGCCGGCCAGTCGGCCAGCGGCGGAAACCGAAGCGGCAGGGCCGCCATTGAACGCCTTGCCGCAGCGTCTCGACCTGCGTTTTCAGGTGCGTTACGGACTGGCCAGGGGCGAACAGACCCTGTTGTGGGTCAACGAGGGCGAGCGCTACACGCTTACCAGCGTGGCCGCAGCCACTGGCCTCGCAGGTGTGTTCTACAGTGGACGCTTTGTGCAGACCAGCCGCGGACGCATCACGCCGCGAGGCCTGGTGCCGGAAGAGTTCTGGGATCAGCGCGGCGACAAGCGCAGCAGCGCAGTTTTCGATGCGGCCAACGGCAATCTCACGCTGAATCCGGCCAAGGGGGCGCCGCGCCATTTCGTGTATCAGGGCGAGGTGCAGGATGCGCTCAGCCTGTTTTTTCAGCTGGCACTGACCGCGCCGCCGCCGGACAGATTGCTGACCTACACGGTGTTCAACGGCAAGAAGCTGCGCAACTACACCTACGAGGTGCGCGGTGAAGCAAGCCTGGAAACCGCGCTGGGTCCGTTGCGCACGCTGCATCTTGCACGGGCGACCAACGGCGACGGCCGCTTCGAGATCTGGCTGGCGATCGACCGGCATTACCTGCCGGTGCGCGTGCTGCGCAGCGACGACAAAGGTGGCGAAATGGAGCTCGAGTTGCTTTCGATTTTGCCCTAGCAGGCTACCGTGGCAACCCGTCCACCTGCATGCGCGCCGTAATGCCGCGGCGTTGGAATTCCCCTTGCCGCACTTCCAGCGCGTAGCGCACGTTCGTGCCCGGACAGTGCGGCGTCTCGGTTCGCGGCTGCATGTCGGCGAGGCCGGCAATGCGGCCCGCTGAATCGATGAACGCAATCGACAGCGGCAGCGGCGTGTCGCGCATCCAGAAACAATGCCGGCCCGGCTGCTCGAACACGAACAGCATGCCGCCATCGGCAGCAAGATGCGTGCGCCCCATCAGGCCGCGCTCGCGCGCCCCCGGGGTGGCCGCGACCTCGACCTCGAAGGCATGCGGGCCGATGCGCAGCGGCAGCCGCGCGTCGCTTGCTGCGGCGCTGGCCGCGCCCCACAAGACGATCAGCGCAAGCGCGCTCGCGCGGCCTGTACCGATCAATGCACTAGAGCGCATCGCGCATCTGCTCGGCGAGTTTCAATGCCGCGTCCGGATCGGCGTCGAGCACGTTGAAATGCCCCATCTTGCGCCCCGGCCGGGCAGCCTCCTTGCCATACAAATGCAGTTTGATGGCGGGGTGCGACAACAACGCGGCCCAATGTGGGCCGCCGTCATGCCAGCGGTCGCCGAGGAGGTTGACCATCACCGCCGGCGACAGCAGGCGGGTGTCGCCGAGCGGCAGGCCGCACAGCACGCGCACCTGCTGCTCGAACTGGTCGGTGACGCAGGCATCCAGCGTGTAGTGGCCGGAGTTGTGCGGGCGCGGGGCGATTTCGTTGACCATCAGGCGGCCGCCTGCGACGAAAAATTCGACTGCCATCACGCCGACATAGCCGAGCTTGTCGGCCACGGCGCGCGCCATCTCGCGCGCCTGCTGCGCGAGGCTGTCGGGTACGCGACCGGATCGCCGGCACTGCTGAAAGTGTCGCGCTTCGGCTATGACGGCAAGGGCCAGGCCCGTGTCGATACGCTGGATGACGCGCGCGCCGCCTTCCGTGAATTCGGCGGCCAGCCCTGCGTGCTGGAAGGCTTCGTCAACCTGGAATGCGAAGTGTCGGTGGTGCTGGCGCGCAGTGACTCAGGTGAATGCGTGCTCTTCCCCGTCGCCGAAAACCGCCATGACAACGGCATTCTGGACGTCTCCATCGTTC
>DATMWS010000192.1:0-3923 GCA_035562135.1 Thiobacillus sp.
CTCAGTCAATTCAAACTGCACCGGCCGTTGTGTCTTGCGCTGCACAATCATCGCGCGGGTTAAAACCTGGTTCCCATGGGTGATGTCGCGAACTCGAAGATTGACGAGATCGCAGCCGCGTAGTTTGCTGTCGATGGCGAGATTGAACATCGCCAGATCTCGTGCCTCATGGGCGTTTTGAAGATGAATGCGGATGGCCCAGATATCCTTGGGTTTGAGCGGTGGCTTCTGCCCTATCAGTTTGCCTTTGTTCCAGGGTTCCCGAGATTGATTGGATTCCATGTCAGACTCCCATGGCGCTACCTTAAGCCGACGGGATAGTGGTCGGCACAAAAAGCGGAAGGCTGAGAGCCCGCTTGTTAAGATCGTGGTGTCTAAAGTCACGTTCAATAACAGGAGGATCAGCCATGGTGGATGCTAGCAAAAAAAACGCCTGCACAATGGGGTTGAACGATTTCGGCGGCAATTTGGCGATCAAGCGACGCAAGCCTTGGGAGCGGTCTTACCGGTGGAGGATTTGCAGAAGCTGGTGGTCGAGGAAGTCGGCACCTTTCGGGAGCGGATCTATCCCCCGCTGACGACCCTGGGGCTGTTCATTGGCCAAGCGCTGAGCCCGGACGGCGCGTGCCAGGATGCGGTGTCCCGACGGCTGAGCGAACGGACGGCGCGTGGAGAGCCGGCTTGCAGCTTGAACAGCGGGCCCTACTGCAAAGCGCGCCAGCGCTTGCCGTTGGGGTTGATTCGCCAGCTCGCGCTGAAGGTTGGCGAGACACTGGAACAGGACAGTCCGGTGGATTGGAAATGGCGCGGCCGTTCGGTCAAATTGATGGATGGCACGACGATCTCGATGCCCGACACCCAAAGCAATCAATCGGTCTATCCGCAAAGCGGCGTACAGCAAGCGGGACTGGGGTTTCCGCTGGCGATGCTGGTCGCCGTGATCTCGTTATCCACCGGCGCCGTCCTGGCGTGGGCATCGGGACCGTGCCGGGGCAAGCACACCGGCGAGCAGGCGCTGTTTCGCCAGTTGATGCCGCGACTTGAATCCGGAGACGTCGTCCTGGCCGACCGCTATCACTGCAACTACTTCACCGCCGCGTTGCTGCTGGAACGGGGCGTTGATCTGGTCACACGACAGCACCAGCGCCGGATCACCGACTTCCGGCGTGGACGACGTCTGGGACGACGGGATCACCGGGTGGACTGGATACGTCCCAAGCGCCCCGCCTGGATGGACGCCGAGACCTATGCGTCGATGCCGGAGCGGTTGTCGATGCGCGAAACCGAAATCGGCGGGCGCATTCTCGTCACGACCCTGAGCGATGCCAGGACCGTGAGTGCCAAGGACATTGACGCGCTGTATGGCCAACGCTGGCAAGTCGAAGTAGACCTGCGTTCCATCAAGGCGGAAATGGGAATGGACATTCTGCGCACGCCATCGGCACCGATGGTCGACAAGGAAATCGCCGTCTATCTACTGGCCTACAACCTGGTCTGTGCCTTGATGGTTCGCGCGGCGGCCGGGTCGGGCGTGGACGCTCGGGCGCTGAGTTTCAAGGGCACCATCCAGCTCTATTTGGCCTTTGAACAACAGCTTCGCTTTGCCGGGAGGACCCGCGTTAAAACCATGACGGCGCATCTGTTCGGCGGGATCAGTCTGCTGCGACTACCGGTTCGCCCGGGACGTGTCGAGCCCCATGCCATCAAACGACGACGGAAAAACCACCCGCTACTGACCGTCCCTCGCGCCGTCGCTCGCTCGACCATCCGCAAATCTCGGGGTATGCCGGCTTAAGGTAGCGCCATGGGGGCCAGGCTCCAATGGCACTACCTTAAGGGGAACCTGATTACAAACAAAGAGATAGATATGGGCTGAAGAACTCGTTGCGCTACGCTACGGGTGTCGAAACCGTGTTCCGTAACGCAGGAGGGTCAGCCCAAATGGATCATATCAAGAGGCAAGGGGTTACCGGGCAAGTCAAGCGATTCTGCGCGCGTTTTGCGCAAGGTGCAGGCTCGGCACTGGGACGAGTGATTCCACAGCAAGACTTGGTGAAGTGGGTCGCGGAAGAGGCCGGGGACTACCGGGAGCGCGTCTATGGCCCCCTGAAAACGCTGATGCTGTTCATCGAGCAAGTGCTGGGAGCGGACCAAAGCGGCCAGGATGCGGTGGCCCGTGGCGTGAGTCAGCGAGTGGGACTGGGGCAATCGCCCTGTAGCCTGAACAATGGCCCCTACTGCAAGGCCCGGGCACGGCTGGCTTTGACCTTGGTCGAGCGTCTTGGCCGAGAAATTGGCGAACGTCTGCGCGCCAGCCAGCCCGAGGTTTGGCGCTGGCGCGGCAGGGAGGTCAAGCTCATTGATGGCACAACGGCCGCCATGCCCGACACGTCGGCGAACCAAGCGGAATTTCCCCAGAGCCGGACGCAGAAGCCCGGGCTGGGGTTTCCACTGATCCGACTGGTGGCGATCATCACATTGTCCTGTGGCGCGGTACTGGGTTGGGCGACGGGGCCTTGCCGGGGGAAACATACCGGGGAGACGGCTCTCTTGCGAGAACTCGCGCACTGTTTGCACCCTGGCGATATTGTCATCGCCGACCGCTACTTCTCCGGCTATTTCCTGCTGGCCTGGTTAATCCGTCAAGGGGTTGATGGGGTCGTGCGGCAACATCAACTGCGGCCTACTGACTTTCGCTTTGGGAAACGACTGGGGGCGAAGGATCACGTCATCGCCTGGGCGCGTCCGCCACGACCCGCCTGGATGGATGCGGCGACCTATGCGGTTATGCCCGAAACCCTGATTCTGCGGGAAGTACGCATCGGTGGCCTGACCTTGGTGACGACGCTCATTGACGCTGTGCACGTCAGCAAGAAAGAACTGCTGACGCTCTACCATGCCCGTTGGCAGGTGGAACTGGACTTGCGTTCGATCAAGACGGTGATGCAGATGGACGTCCTGCGCTGCAAAAGTCCGGCGATGGTGATCAAGGAAATCGCTGTCCACATGCTCGCGTATAACCTGGTCCGGGCGGTGATGGCTCAGGCGGCCTTTCTCGGTCATGTCCTGCCGCGCCAGTTGAGCTTCAAGGCCGCGCTGCAATTGATCCGCGCCTTCGAGGAAAACCTGCGGCACGCGCCGCGTGGACGGCTGGCTTTGCGCCACGCTTATCTCTTGGCCGGGATCGCGCAATTGCGCTTGCCCGTTCGACCCGGCCGCTTGGAACCACGCGCCGTCAAACGACGACCCAAACCCACCCCGTTCCTGACTCAACCACGTCATGTCCTCAAAACGGCTCTCTTCAAAAAACAGCAGGCGATACATGGCGATGGCTTAAGGTAGTGCCATTGGGGCCAGGCTCCAATGGCACTAATGTCCTTTCGTACTGATGGGCCGAACGCCGTCGGCCGCCACCGCTCCATTTCCTCAGGGCAGCGGCAGTTGGACTTCTATAGCGTTTTGCCGTAGAACTGGGTCAGTTTCCCCATCGCCTGGTTCACATACTGCGGCTTCCAGTAGGTTTCGATGTGCGTCGCACCCTCGATCAGGAACAGCTCTTTGTTCTTCGCCTTGGCCGCTTGCTTGAAAGCGCTTTCGGTCATGTACAGCGAGTCGGCCTTGCTGCCGGCCATCATCAGCAGGGGTTGGTCGATCAAATCCATATTGCTGGCGGCGTCGAAATTCATCAGATCGAGAAGACTGCTCATCGTGTATCTGAAGGTCGAATTCGGATGGGCATGGGTCTTTCCGTAATACTCGAAGCCCTGACGATACAAATCAAAAGGCAGCTTCGCGATTTGCTCGTCCGTCAGCTTGGCGTCGCCCGTATAAATGATCTCGCCGCCAGCGGCTTCCTGAGCGCGCGCGTTCGAGGCTTGCTGCAGTCGATCCTGGACGGTCGCCAGCTGCGAATCCATGTAGCC
>DATMWS010000193.1:0-16513 GCA_035562135.1 Thiobacillus sp.
GCTCAATGAGCTGCCGGATGAAGACTGCGTGGCCTACGACGCGGCGATCCGCGACAGCGGCCACTGCCTCGCGTCCGAGGCCCTGCAGTCGGTGCACACCGCCACCACCGTGCGGGTGCGCGACGGCAGGGTCTCGGTGACCGACGGGCCGTTCGCCGAGACCAAGGAGCAGCTCACCGGCTTTTACATGATCGAGGCCAGGGATCTGGACGAGGCCATCCACATCGCGTCCAATATCCCGCCAGCGCGCGTCGGCAGCATCGAGGTGCGGCCGATCCGTCCGATCCGGGAGACCGTGGCCCAGGCGCGGTCGTCGAAGCGTTAGCGATCCGACCTACCCACGAAATGTAGACACACTCATCAACTCGATTAAAATCGAACGAGAGGTGTCAGCATGGCAAGACGAAAAACGAAGTCGTACCCGGAATCCTTTCGCCGGGAGGCCGTCCGGCTGGCGGACCAGCCGGATCGAACGGCCACCGATGTGGCGAAGGAGCTGGGCATCCACGTCGGCCAGATCTACAACTGGCGCACCCAGTTCAACAAGCTCTCGAAAGGCCAGTTTACCGTGGCCGACGGCACGAACTACGCGAAGCAGGAGACGGCCGAGGTCCGCAAGCTGAAAAAGGAGATTGCCGATCTCAAGCAGGAACGTGACTTCCTAAAAAAAGCCACGGCGTACTTCGCGAAGGTCGACAAGCCAAGTACGCCCTGATCGAATCCTGTCGGAACGACTTCAGGGTCAAGATGATGTGTCGCGTGCTGTCGGTGTCACGCGCGGGGTTTTATGTCTGGCGCACGCGGCCGGTGAGTGCGCGGGACCGGCGGCGCGCGCAGGTGGGGATGGCGGTCGAGGAGACCTATACCGCGTTCAAACGGCGCTATGGTGCACCCCGGCTGACGGTGGAGCTGAATGCGCAAGGGATCGGTTGCAGCCTGAACCACGTCGCGGCCTTATTGCGGGAGCGAGGCCTGCGGGCCCGCAACGGCAAGGGATTCCGGTACAGCCCGCGAACGGAAGCCATGACGAACGTGCAGGACAATCTGTTGAGCCGGAACTTCGCGGCACCCGCCCCCAACCGGAAATGGGTTTCGGACATTACCTATATCAAGGTGGGCCGAACCTGGTTGTATCTCGCGGCCGTGATGGACCTGTTCTCGCGCCGGATCATCGGCTGGGCCTTGGACCGGCACATGCGCGAAGGCCTGATCCTGGAGGCTCTCGACATGGCCGTTTCACACCGGGAGGGAAAGCGGGATACAGTAATCCACTCGGACCGGGGTGTTCAGTACCGGGCGAATGAGTACCAGGAGGCGTTACAGAAACATGGACTGCGCAGCAGCATGAGCCGGAAAGGGAATTGCTGGGACAATGCGGTGATGGAATCCTTCTTCAGCCGACTGAAGGTCGAATTGATCTATGCCGAGAATTACCGGACGGTGGAAGAAGCCCGATCCGGGATCTTTGAGTACATCGAACTGTTCTACAACCGAACCCGGAGACATTCAGCGAATGGCTATATTAGTCCACAGGACCATGAGCGGCAGTACGAGCAATTAACCGTGTCTACTTTTGGTGGGTAAGACCACGATGTAGGGTGGGCACTTCGTGCCCACCCTACAGAATTTGCGCAGCAGAAGGTCTGGCGCTGTATTCCGAAAACGACGACATTTATATTTCATCTTTCATCGGACACGAATTGTCGCCATGCAAACCATGCCCGACTCACACCCACCCGCCGTCGAGGCGCGCGGACTGGTCAAGACATTCGGCGACGTGCGCGCGGTTGACGGCATCGATCTTGACGTGCCGCGCGGAACGATCTTCGGCATCCTCGGCCCCAACGGCGCCGGCAAGACCACGCTGCTGCGCATGCTCGCAACCTTGTTGAAACCGGACGGGGGCTCGGCCCAGCTCATGGGCCACGATCTCGTGTCTGCCCCGCACGAGGTGCGCAAATCCATCGCCATGACCGGACAGTTCGCGTCGCTCGACGAGGACCTGACCGGGCGCGAGAACCTGATGTTGCTCGCCAAGCTGTGGGGCTTTCGTGGCCGCGCGGGCGAACGTGCCGACCAGTTGCTCGCGGTGTTCGAGCTGGCCGACGCGGCGCGCCGCCAGGTGAAGGACTACTCGGGCGGCATGCGCCGCAAGCTCGACATCGCGGCGTCGCTGATTGTGACGCCTTCGATCCTGTTTCTCGACGAGCCGACCACCGGCCTCGATCCCAACGCGCGCAAGAGCGTGTGGCGCATGATCCGGGCGCTCGCGGGCGAGGGCGTGACGATTCTCCTGACGACGCAGTACCTGGAAGAGGCCGACCAGCTGGCCGCGCGCATCGCGGTGATCGATCATGGCCGGAAGATCGCCGAGGGCACGAGCCGCGAACTGAAGGCGGCGACCGGATCGGGATTCCTGCATGTGACGCTCACGGATCCGGCCCGGATTGACGCCGCCGCGCAGCTGCTCGAACAAAAACTGGGCGGCGAGGCGCAACGCAACGCGGAAGGCGCCGTGCTGTCGATCAAGGCCAACTCGCCGCACGAGGCCAACGCGGCGCTGATGGCGCTGGCGGCGGCCGGCATTTCGATCGAGGGCTTTTCGATGGCCGCGCCGAGCCTGGATGAGGTCTTTTTCGCGCTGACCGGCCACGGCGCCGAGAGCGCGTCTGCCACGGGAGCACCAAAATGAAATCCGAATCCAGCATCGCCGTCATCCAGGTGAAACGTCCCGCCGAGCCGGGCGCGTTCTCGAACGCGCTCGCGTTCGGCTGGCGCGCCGTGCTCAAGTTCAAGCACGTCCCCGAACAGCTGTTCGACCTGGTGATGACGCCGATTATGTTCACGATGCTGTTCACGTTCGTGTTCGGCGGCGCGCTGGCCGGTTCGACGGATTCGTACGTGCAGTTTTTCGTGCCGGGCATCCTGGTGCAGACAGTGGTGTTCAATTCCGTGTATTCGGGCATGGGGCTGAGCACCGACCTGGGCAAGGGCCTGTTCGACCGGTTCCGTTCCTTGCCCATCTGGTCGCTGGCGCCGTTCGCCGGCCTGATGGTCGGCGACGTGCTGCGCCACCTGATTGCATCGCTGATCATCCTGAGCATCGGCATGCTGCTCGGTTACCGGCCGGGGGCCGGGCCGGCCGGCGTACTGGCCGCGCTGGTCCTGCTCGTGGTGATCGGTTTCGGCGTGGGCTGGGTGTTTCTGGTGCTCGGCCTGATCATGCGCACGCCCAACACCGTGATGACCATGGCCTTCACCGGCATCATGCCGCTGGTGTTCGCGTCGAACATCATGGTCGATCCGGGCACCATGCCGGATTGGCTGCGCGCCTTCGTGGACGTCAACCCGGTGTCGCTGATGACCACGGCCATGCGCGGCCTGATGAACGGCGGCGTGACCGGGACGGAGCTTGGCCTCGCGCTGCTGACCCCGGCGCTGCTGACTGCGGTGTTGGCGCCGGTCACCTTGTGGCTTTACCGGCGCCGCTAGCGGCCAGTGAAGTAGGGTGGGCACGTTGTCCGTGCCCACGCGGTCAATCGTGAATCAGCGTGTGGGCCACGCTCGTGAAATTCAACGCGCCGACGGCGCCCAACCAAGGAGAGAAAACATGAAATACATCGATGCGTTTGTGGTGCCGGTGCCGAAGAAGAACGTCGCTGCCTATGCCCGCATGTCGCGGAACGCCGGCAAGCTGTGGCGCGAGCACGGAGCCCTGGAGTACCGGGAATGCGTCGGCGACGACCTAAAGGTAAAGATGGGCGTGCCGTTCCCGCGCCTGGGCAAGCTCAAACCCGGCGAGACCGTGTTTTTCTCGTGGATCGTCTATAAGTCACGCACGCATCGCGACAGCGTCAACAAGAAGGTGATGAAGGACCCGCGCATGGGGAAGATGATGAACATGAAGGCCATGCCCTTCGACGTCAGACGCATGGCCTACGGCGGCTTCAAGGCCTTGGTCGACCTCTAGGGAAACTCTCAATACGTCCCCTCTCCCCCTGAAAGGGGGAGAGGGCGAGGGAGAGGGGGCAAATTATTTTTTGCAGCAGTTTTGCAGCAGTACAGTAGGGTGGGGCCCTGCCCCACCATCTCTCAAGGCGGGACGTTCTGGTGGAGCAGGTCGCCTCACCCTGCGAACAGCCATGTTCCGGGTTTCGGATGGTCGCCAGTCAGCAATGAAAAGGGGTGCATGCAGTGTCCCTGGAGTCATCTTTCCCGATGTCGTCAGGTATCCGCATTACAGCTTATCGCGGTCCGCAATGCTGGTGCCCGCCAGCCGATCGAAATAGCGGGCACGATAGTAGTGGCGTTTGTGGGTGGCGTCGTCGGTGAAGGCGGCGCGGTCGTGCAGCACGTTGTTGCTGACGAGACCCATGCCCGACTCCAAGCGGCCGCGGTAGATGTAGGGGGAGTCGCTGTGCAGGATTTCCTGCAAGTAGGCCAGCGCCTCCCGGCTCAGCGGATCGTCGGCCCACATCACGTTGTTGACGCGGATGGTGTAGCGCATGTGCAGGTCGCCCGACGGCAGGACGCGGAACACCGGGCCGGGCTCTTCCGGACGGGCCACGGTGCCGCCCTCGTCGATGCGGGCCGGGATCGTCATGGTCTTTGGACCCATCAGCGCGCGGATGAAATCGGGGTTACGGTCGCGCAGCAGGATGTAGGCGATCTCGTGGTCCATCAGGGCGTTCTCGCCGCCGCTGGCGGCCTGCTGCACCACGTGCAGGTTGAGGGCGTGGATCTGCTGGTCGGCGGAGTTGTAGTAGCCGTCGGTGTGCCAGTGGATGACGCGGTTGGTGTACGGAATGTAGTTCTTGCGGACGCCGTCGGTCCGTACGGTGAGCGAGGTCAGGCCGTTCTCGTCGGCCAGCCAGTTCTTGTTGAGGTAGTGCAGGCCGAAGCGGCGCCCCAGGGATAGCGGAATCTCCGGGTCGGGATCGGCGCCGGTCTTGCCGGCGTACAGAGCCATGTTGGCCTTGCGGCAGCGCGCCAGCAGGGCAGCGTGCTCGCTGTCGGCGAGGGCGCGGGGGTCGTTGATTTCCACCAGCAGGTCGCCGAGATTCCTGGGATAGTCCTTGAGTTTTTGATCGCGCCAGCGTTGATACAGGTCGTCGTTGTCCAGGCTGAAGGGGCTGGAGACGGTTTTGAATTCCTGTTGGAGACGGGTCATGTGAGGCCTCGTTAAGCCCTTGTGCTGGGCGACCGGTAAGTGGTCAGGCAGCGTAGGCGAGAGGGGCGGCGGCGTAATTGACCGGGGACAATTCGGCAGGCCTATTGCCCGCATTAGTGTAGGGTGGGGCCCTGCTCCACCATACCTTAGGACTGGTCAGTCTGGTGGGGCAGGACCCCACCCTACAGTAATAAATCAGACACCCTTTTTGGTAGTTCGAACCTGTCAGACGTAACAAACCCAATCCATCCGCGTACTGATGACAAAAGGCACACATTCGTCTAGAGTAGGCGAATGAAGCTGTTTCGTTGGAACCACAAGAAAAACGAGCAGTTGAAAGCCGAGCGAGACATCTCGTTTGAAGAGATAGTTCTCGCTATTGAGGCTGACAGATTGCTCGACATCTTGAGGCATTCCAACCCCGGCAAGTATCCGAATCAACGCGTGTTCGTGGTTGCGGTCGAGCAATACGTCTATTTGGTGCCGTTCGTTGAGGAGGCTGATCATTACTTCCTCAAGACGGTCATTCCGAGCAGGAAAGCAACGCGCAATTACCTGAAGAGTGGTGACCGAGATGAAAAAGCATAAATCGTTTGATGAGACAATCATTGAAGCCTACGAGAAGGGCCGACTTGAATCCGTCTCTCCATCAAAAGCGGTTCTGAAGAAATATAAAGAGGCGGCCCGGGCAACATTTATCAAGGATCGGCGGGTAAACATACGGCTGTCGTCCCCTGACCTTACGGACATTCAGTCCCGCGCCGCGGAAGAAGGCGTGCCTTACCAAACGCTTATTGCCAGTGTACTGCATAAGTTTGTAACAGGGCGCTTCATCGAGAGACCGTCACGTCTAACGACGCGTTCAAGCGGACGTGCCAAACGACGACGCGCTGCTTAACGCAACTACATGGACTCCCCCGGGTCAGGCCCCGTTTTCTCTTTGAGTTCAGGGTACAGACTGCGGCTCTACATTCGGCCTTTCATTGAGCCGTTCAGACCCTGGCCATATCGTCCCAGGCATCAGGCCTTATCCTGGTCGGCAAAGGCTTTCATGATCTTCTTTGCCTCGGATTCCGGGTTTGCACCACAGGCCTCGCAGATCCAGTAGAACTCGACGATATCGATACGCCTCTCGCCAAGCTCGCACTTTGATATGAAGGAGTGCTCCCGGCCCAATTTGCGGCCAAGCGCCCGTTGGGCGAGGTCGGCCCGCTCCCGCATCGCTCGGATCCAGCCCCTTACGACCCTGCTTTGTTGGCTTTAGATTGAGGTGTCCCGATTTTGGGGATTCGTGGAGTGTGTGCCTAGAATTAGACGTGCGAAAGATCAGCTATCGCTAACAGAGATGGAAGGAATGGCTGTGGGCCGCCGCTCATGGCCACAAGAACCGGGACCGGTACTGAAAACCAACGTAAATAAGTTGCCGCCGCGCTCAGCGAAACTGGAGCGTGCGACCAGCGACCAAGGAGATTGGCCTTATGGAACAGGCAGGCCGGAGACGGAAAACGGACACGCGTGCGGCACGCGAGCTTGAGGAAATACACCACGCACTGCTCGCGCTTTACGATGAGTTCACCGAAACAACCGCCTGGACCGCATTGGTCTGCGACGGCGTCTGCGGCATTCTGGGCGAACCGCCAACGGACGTCGATCCGGACACGCATACCGGGATGCGCTTCGCGGCGATCTGGCTAAGACAGCGCAACCAGAGTCATGCGAGCACACTAAAAGCGGCGTGCAACAAGTTGCGCGAGATTCGTGGAAGGTAGGAAACCTCGGAAGGAAAAGCCAGAGTTCATTTGAAAACCCGGGCCAGTAAGGAGTGGCACTTACTTAAGCGGTGATCTGATCAATGTAGGGCGGGTTAGGCACGCCGTTTGTGCCGTAACCCGCCAGCCGTGCCGCCAGGCACTCATTGAATAATGCGTTGTGTTGCTCCGCAACGGTTGGTGGGTTACGCAAAAAACGCTAACCCGCCCTGCATTTTGGCTTTAAGTAAGTGCCATTCGGGTCGGAGAGGTTTTCTTCTGAAATTAGCAACCATCCCATGCTGACCCCAATGGCGTTCGTGGCCGGTTTTTAGTTGTTAATCAGGCGGACGGTCCAAGTCGACCCAGTGTTGATGTTCAGGCAGAATAGAGACCGTGGTACATCCCCTATTATTTCTCTTGTTGCCTCTTCGCCCTGAAAACCCGGGCGAGTGCCGGCAGGCTCGGCATTACGAAAATAACTCCCTCTCCCGTCAAGGGAGGAGGAATATTCAGGTGCCGCCGTATCCTTTACACCGCGTTCGCCCTGGTGCGCACGCAGATGGGCGGCCACCTTGAGCACGATCAGCAGAAGAAAGGGGGACTTATCCTGTGATGAAGGTCACTACCATGAAATGGTTCAATTTGATCTTGCCCCTGATCATCATTGTCGCGTCGGTTATTTTATGCCAGCAAATTATTTCAAATTCCATTTCCGACCAGAAGAACAAAAGCGATTACGCAGAACTCAACCATATCAAGCACGGCCTTCTCAGCGTTGATGAATGGAAACGACAAATTACCGTAATTCTCGCCGGGGAGATCAACAAGCTGTATTTGTCAAAGACGAATGAGCGTGAACTCCGAAAACATGTCGAAGTTCTGCTGGGCACACTTATTGATGAAGTCGACAAGAAAATCAGGGAAGAAAACAAAGGCTCTGCGGGAGGCCGGATCACTCAGTCTTTTATAGATATTTTTGTCAATCTGGAAGCGATTAAAAAAGGCATTCCTGATTACGCGGATGCCGTCATCGAGGAGCTGACGAAACCGGCAACAAAGCGTCAGATAAAGACCGCACTGAATAAACAGCTTAAGGAATATTTAGACAAGACCTTAGATGCTCAGGATACCTCTCAACTGGGCAGCATCCTTCTTAGAACTGATTCCAGGAATATCGAAAGTGCGAGGATCAAGGTCAATGAGGCCATTGCGGTTAAGGAGGGCCTGATCGTCAAGGAGGCTATCCTGTTGATCATTCTGTCGATCATCCTTTTTGCCATGGCTGGTATTAACAGGCAGCCCCTGGCCCATTCCCGGTATGTATTTCTCGTTCTGTCACTGGTCATACTGCTGATCGCCGGCATCACTACGCCGATCCTCGAAATGGAGGCAACCATCAAGCAGATGAGTTTTGAGTTGATGGGGCACACCATCCATTTTGAGAATCAGGTGTTGTATTTCCAAAGCAAAAGTATTCTGGATGTATTCTGGATCATGATTACGCATGAAGATATTCTGATGAAACTGGTTGGCGTCTTGCTGGTTACCTTCAGTGTTATATTTCCACTGTCAAAGATAATCTCGTCAGTTGGATATCACACCAACTATCACCATGCCAGGGAGAACCCGGTGATCAAGTTCTTTGTCTTCAAATCCGGAAAATGGTCCATGGCCGATGTCATGGTGATGGCCATATTCATGGCCTACATCGGGTTTAACGGGATTATTACCAGCCAGTTCGGAAAATTAAGCAAAGCCAGCCAGGAACTGGTGCTCGTGACTACGAACGGCACCGCGCTGCAGCCGGGGTTTTACCTGTTCCTGACGTACACCCTGTTGGCGTTATTTTTCTCTGGATTCCTGACCAGAGTGCCTCAGGCAAAGAAGCGCAAGAATTCAACTCATAAGTAGGGCGCAGCCAGTAAACAATTGGACTGGCCCCTTGTCTTCCTTTTCGCCCCGGGAATCGGCGCCATGGTTGCGCATGCTCCCCGCATTGCGCTGCGCCTCATGCGGGCTACGTATTGCTACATCGAATATCGAAATGTAGGGTGGGTTAGCGTTTTCTGCGTAACCCACCAGCCGTTGCGCAGCAACACAACGCCTTCTTGAGTGCCTGGCGGCACGGCTGGCGGGTTACGGCACACCCTCACCCCTTGTCCTCTCCGCCCTCACCCTCATTCCCTCTCCCGCAGGGCCCTCACCCTTTGCCCTCTCCCAGAGGGAGAGGGGAAGTTGGTGAGAATCCATATTTCGGTCGAGGCGAGCCGAGGCGCGCGTGGCGCGCACTTCTTAACTTTGGGGGAGTTGGTGGTAAATCTACATTAATAGTTGGCGCCTCACCCACCTACATCTTATTTCTTCTTCACCCCGCGCTCCCCGTAATGCGCACGCAGATCGGCGGCCACCTTGAGAACAATCAGCAGCACCAGCGCGGGCAAGGGGTTTTTCAGCAACATCACCACCCAACCGCCGGAAATGAGCGTGAATTGCATCACGCAAGTAGCGGACCGGCCTGGATGAAACGCCGGGAGCATGGGCAGGGTACTGATGCGCCGTCCGCCGCTTAAGCCGACAGGTTACGGATGCTGTGCCTAGAGATAAGCAAGCAACCGTCCGCAGGCGATCACGCCTACCCACAGCAGCAGCGATGCCAGTGCAGCCGCCTTTGCGGTGGCGGGCGCGCGGGCGCCGGTGTTCCAGCCGCTGACCGTGCGGTACACACCGGCGTGAAAGGCGAGGGCGTTGAGCCCGGCCAGCACGATCAGCGTCATCTTCACAAGAAAGGCCGGGTTGATCCAAAACTCGGTGGCGTGCGCGCTGAACATCATGAGGCCGGTGCCGGCCACCAGCGCGAGCCCGGCCGCCGACCACGGCAGCAGGTGGCGCGCCAGCTGGTTTACCGGCAAGGCGCGCGAGACGCCGAGCAGGCGCAGGTCGAACATCGCCGCCGCGCCGACCAGCAGCACAATGCCGGTGATGTGCGCAATCTCCACCGCCGGATACAACCACAGCCATTCGCGCATCGCCTGCGCAAAGCCGCTGCGCTCCAGCCACACCAGCAACGCCGGGCCGGTAATCTCGTGCATCAGCGCAGCTCGATAGTCTTGCCGCCGATGGTAATGCGCTCCACGCGCAGCTCGCCCGCATCGCTGCGGTGCGGATACCCCACCACCGTGGCCTGGGTTCCCGGCTTCAGCATGTCGCTCGCAAGCCCCCGGTTCTCCATGCGCGAAGGTGGCGCCAGCACCGCGTGCCAGAGTTTGTCCGCGGTCTTGAGCTTGATGAAGCCATGCGGATGCTCGTAACCCGAGGCCTCGATCACGCCGGTAAGCGTCAAGGTCTGGTTCGCGTCGTAACTGCTCCAGCCGTGATGGGCCAGGGCAGCGGTGGTAAACAGGATGGTAATCAGTAGCGGGAATAGAAGGTAGGTACGCATTCTTGGCCTCCTGGCTGGGTAAAAGTTAAAAAATCGGAGCAGAGAGGATTTCTGGCTAAATATTAGCAACTATTCCTCTCCGGCCCGATTTTTTCAATCGCGCTCTAACCCCTATGGTATTCGTGGCCTGTTTATTGGTCATTGGTCAGGCGGCTCAGGTCGACCCAGTGCGGACGTTCAGGCAGAATGGAAATCGTGTTACGTCCCATATTGTTCGCAGGCAAAGATCGACATGCTGGTGCAGCAAACGCCGATTGGCCGACGTGACGGCCGCGGTGGTCGCGCTGTGCGTGCCCAAACTGGCATGGGTCAACGGTCAGGTAATTCAGGTGAACGGCGGCATCCCGTGATGCGCCCTTGTCGCTCGGTGCGGGCCCGTTGCCAGACGATTGCGCGCCAACGCCGCAGCCTCTTTGTTCAAGTCGTGGGGCCGCCCGTTGCATAGACTCAACGATAGAGCGCTCTCCAGCGCGGGTTCACCGGAGGGTTCCATGAGTATCGGTTTGACCAAGTCCTTGTCACGCTTGGGCGGCGTGTTCAACCTGCTCCAATCGGTTGCCTACCTGGCGGCAGGCGGCGCTGCTCTGTTCATACCGCTGGAGCGACTCCGCGGTACCACGGAGTTCGCTACCTTCTTCGCCGCCACGCCGGCGCCCTTCGTGATCTTGTCCCTGGCCTTGGTCGCGCTTGGGCTGCTGGGGTTAACGGCCGTGGTGCCGGCCACGGCGGCGCTGCTGGAGGAGCGGCACAACGCGTGGGTAACTGTAGGCAAGAACATCGCCTTCTTGTCGCTCGCGGTGATCGTCGTGTACTACGCCTGGTTCCTGTCGACGATCGGCGCCTTTGTGTCTGCCTACCAAGTGGCCACGCCCGAGTTACGAAGCGCCATCGCCGTCAACGACCCGCGCGCGCCAGCCAATTGGGTGGCCTGGTTCATCTTCGGGGGCATGGGCCTGTGGGTCGTCGTGGTGGGGGCGGTGGGTTGGACGCGAGGCTCTCTGCCTCGGGGCTTCGCGGTGGCTTGCGCGATCAAGACGGGGGGCTTCTGGATCGCGCTGGCGGGCATCGTGAGTGACTGGATCACGCTGGCACAGGTCGGCGTCGTTGTCGGTGTCCTGATCGGCGGGCCGCTGTACCATACCTGGCTTGGCCTGATCATGCTGCGCATCGCCAGGAGCGCGCCATGACGGACGAGACCCGTGACCGGTTGGTCGAGGAACTGCACTTTAGGTCGGGGCCGTACCAGCTCTTCGGCAAGTTCCGCCTGCAGGACACTGCCGCACCGACGATCGTGTTGCTGCATGGGCTGGGATTCCATTCGTTCGAGTACGACTTGCTGGCGCCGCTGCTCGCGCGGGGCGGTTTCAACTCGCTCGCATTCGACCATCGCTGCCATGGGCGCAGCGAAGGCCCGCGCGGTCATTGGCGTCTGCAAGAACTGGTCGACGACGCCACCTGCGCCATCGACGTCGTGGCGCGGCGCACCAGCGGTCCCCTTGGGCTCTTCGGCAACAGCATGGGTGCGATCGTCGGCCTGTACGCTGCAATCCGCGAGCCCAGGGTCGGCAGCCTTACAGTCAGCAGTTGCCCGACGCGGGTGGCTGACTTTGCCTCGACTCCGTTTCGCAGGAGCCTGCTCGGATTGATGCAGGCCTCGGCCCGCGTAGTTCCGCTGCGGATCAGCGTGAACCACTTTATACCGTATCGGCGGATCCTGCTGAAGAAATCCGTGGTCCAGCGCGTGCGCCACGATCCTCTGATCGCCGATGCACGGCGATTCGCACCGTCCACCTACGCAGACATGTTCGAGTGGAACGCGATGCCGATCATTGGCGACATCAGAATTCCCTTGCTCGTGCTCTACGCGCTGCACGACGGGCTGCAGCCGCCCGAGCAGTCGACCATGCTTTTCGATGCGGCGCGCTGTCAGAAGGAGATTCGCGCGCTCGACACCGGGCACGTGCCCGACCTCGAGAACCCCGATTTGCTGGCCCCGATCCTGATCGAGTGGTTCGAGCGGACATTGTGTCAGGTGCAGACCGCGAACGAGAAGTCGCCCGACTTGAAGATATCGGAGGGTGTAAGCCCGAAGGTCCGGTGAAAGGCGCGACTGAAGTGCGCCGAATCGGCAAAGCCCGCCTTGTGCGCGGCCCAAGTCAGGTCGGGCCGGATGGCTAGCAGGCGGCAGGCGAGGACGGTTCGATTCCACAGCCGGTAAGCCGAGAAGCTGCTACCCATCGCATCACGGAATAGGTGGCGAAAGCGGGATGCCGACAGGCCCACGCGCTGGGCGAGCTCCGGAAGGGCTGGCCCCGTTTCGGGATGACCGGCGAGGATATCCAGGGCCAGGGTGATGCGCGGGTCCACCGGATCTCGCTGCACATTGCCGCGCTCGTGGAAAAGACTTTCGATGGCACGGCGAATGGCCGCTGGCTGATCTTGCGCCGTTCGCAGAACGGCGATCGCCGTCTTGGCCGCCGACTTCGAGATCGGCGAAATACCTTCGTCGTTGCTCGCCAACCCCTGCGCTGCCCGCATAAAGGGTGACGCCGGGGCGAAGTAGATCATTGCGAATCTGGTCGGCCGGGCATCGGTCTGGTGTAGCGCACCGGAGGGGATCAGCGCTGCCGTGTAGGAACGCCAGGGCTCGCCTTCGTTGGCGCGAAGTGCGAACGGCCCGTCCAGCCCCAGGCAGACTTGCACGGCGAAGTGGCGATGCAGGTCGGACGGCAGCGCCGCACCAATGTAGACGGCCAAGTCCGGCCAGAGATAGAAGGTTCGCAGTGCAGGCATCGATCGCGCTCGGAGGTTCATCCCCCGGGAACTGCACAGAACTGTAGAACTGTAGGGACAGGTCTTGCAAGACAACAACCGCATGAACTGGTTCAGTGTGCAGTGTGCAATGTGATCGTGCAAGACCTGACCCCGCTGGGCTAGCGTGGGCTAGCGAACATTCTTCTCTGACCCAGGTTTTCTTTGTTAATTAGTGCTTTGACCAGTTGTAGCACATAGGCTACACTGGCCCTGTGATCGAAATCCGCAAGTACCGCCTTTCGGATGGTGTGGCGCCATTCGATCGGTGGATCGCCAAGCTCAGGGACGGGCGCGCGAAAGCGCGGATGCTCGTTCAGCTCGATCGGCTGAGACTCGGGTTGCCCGGTGACTGGAAGTCCGTCGGTAATGGTGTGTTCGAGCTGCGGATTTTCGAAGGCAAGGGCTACCGCGTGTATTTTGCGCGTGAAGGCAAATCCATCGTGATCCTGTTGTGTGGCGGCGACAAGTCCACGCAAGGCCGTGACATCGAGTTGGCGCAATCATACTGGCGGGCATACCGGAGGCAAACATGAAAGCCACTGCATTCAAGACATCGGACTACCTTAAGACCCAGAAAGATATCGTCGCCTATCTCAATGCCGCACTTGAAGATGGCGAGCCGACGGTGCTGCTGGAGGCGCTGCGCAACGTGGCGCAGGCCAAGGGTGGCATGGGTGCGTTGGCCAAGGCCGCGGGCGTGAGTCGCGAAAGTCTCTACCGTACGCTGTCGCGGCGCGGCAATCCCAAGATCGATACGATCATGGAATTATTGCGCGCCTTGGGCCTCAAGCTCACGATTGAGCGGCATAAGGCAGCATAAGGCGGCGTAAGTGAAACCACCGCCAGCGATTCCGCCGCATTTCCACGAAGTACAGCCACAGCAACCAATAGCCGCTCCCTATCGCCCCCCCATGGCGACATTCAATTAAAGGCCGCTGCCGGGGCTCCACGTACCCCAGTTCCATGCTGTGAGCGGGCCGGTCGGCGCTATGTTCTGTACCGCACGGACTGTGTGCCGCACCAAGTCCAGTATCGATATCAACTGGTTCCGTACAACTGGGTACAGCCCGCGGACAAAACAGAACATACGGTTACCCCGGAAGTTGTCCCCAGCCTTCCATAGCTATCTTCTGTCAATAACAGTAATGAGGATTGGTTAAATAATGATCCCTCCGTGCCCTTTTTCCGATATCGCTGAGAGTCGTTCACCCCACCCGCTAAGGTGCGCACATGGACCAGGCTGAGCTAATTGATCACGTTGCAAAGGAGTTGAGTATTTCAAACGCTCAATCGCAGCGATTGCTGAAAGCGACGCTGCGGGAGATTCGTAACCTGCTCCGAGTCGGACACGCGGTAACCCTGCCTCACCTGGGCACCTTCGACACGGCGACATACGCGGAACACCGCGGTTATCGGCCTGCTGGCAATGATTTTGCGCTTTTCCCAAAGCGACGTGTCCCGGTATTTCGCACCGGATCCGAGCTGCGTGAAGATGTTTACGATATCGAATTGGAAGAAGAGGGAGTGCCGACGTGAGCGACAATAACAAGATCGCGCTTCCCGCTTTTACAGACCTGGTGGCCAAGCGTGCCCGGGTCAGTGGTGCCGAAGCAAATGCCTATATCCACCAACTCACGAAGACCATGGCGGAGGGGCTGGAGAATGGTAGTGACATTCCTCTGTATCGCTTTGGCCGTTTCCATACGACCCATGTCGCTGAAAAGATGGGGCACGACCCCAACTCCGGCAAGCGTTTAAAAATTCCCGAGCACACGCGTGTTCACTTTCGCCCCTACGGCGCACTGCGTTTCGCCGTCAATGCGCCGTTCCGTCAGTTGCGAATAAAGGAACTCAATGAGGACAAAACGGCATGGCGTATAAGACCCGCCGGCTTGATGTTGCTGACGCTACTTGCCGTGCTGCTGATCCTGCTTGGCATCGGCCTGAAGAGCTGGCTCTACCCTCAAAATGCAACCGTGGTGCCAGCAGAGAAGGCAGCGGCTATCGTCGAACAGGCGCGCCCCGTTGAAGAAGCTCCCGTTACAGCTACAGAAACCACTGCTCCTGCAAAGCCGCTCTCGACTACGGCGTCAATGGTAACCGTGGTCCCCGGCGATACATTGTGGGGAATTTCCGCAACTGTCTGGGGAAATTCATTGTGGTGGCCGATTATCTATGTAGTAAACAGATCATCGTTATCCAGTCCAAACCCGGATCTTATCGATGTCGGGTTGTCACTGCGTATACCCGCACTATCCGGTACCTTGGATAATCCCGTGGCGGCGGACCTGCAACTGAAAACGGATGCATACAAAGTCGTCGCCGACGATTACCAGAAATTCGACAACCCACGCGCCGCCGCGTATGCGACGGCGGCTGAACGCGGATTCAACAAATAGAACAACAATAAACCCGCGCAATCAATAAAAATAATACAAAGGGGACGCCCATTAACAATACTACATGCCAGGGCTGGCCCCGCCGGAATGACGATGTAGTCAGTGGTTTTTTTTCCTTAAGGTAGAAATGTAGGGTGGGTTAGCGTTCTTTGCGTAACCCACCAACCGTTGCGCAGCAACACAACGCCTTTTTTAATGAGTGACTGGCGGCACGGCTGGCGGGTTACGGCACGCCCTCACCCCTTGCCCTCTCCCGCTGATGCGGGAGAGGGGGAGTTGGTGGTAAATCTACATTAATAGTTGGCGCCTCACCCACCCTGCGTCTTAATTCGTCTTCACTCCGCGTTCGCCGTAGTGCGCACGCAAATCGGCGGCCACCTTGAGCACGATCAGCAGCACCAGCGCGGGCAGGGGGTTGTTCAGCAGCATCACCACCCAACCTCCGAATATGAGCGTGACATGCATCAACACAATGCGCCCGTACGGCGCCGCCATCAGTTTCGACACGGTCGTGCGCTGGTACTCGCCCCGGCCGAGGAAATTCAGCGCGAAGGAAATACCGTGGCTCAGAAACAGCGCCAGGAACGCGGGCCAGAGCGGTGTGAACAGCTGGGTCAGCGCTTCCACCGCGCCGGGCTCGGCGCCGCGCGCATGCATCCCGCGCACGAACATCTGGTGGATGAACAGAAAGTGTATCGCCATGAAGCCGCCGAAGTGCCCGGCAAAAAACAGCCCGTAGAAAGACGCCAGCCACTTGCCGACGACCGCCATCTTGAGCAGGGTATAGAAGCCGATCACCGCGCTCTCCGCCCAGAACAGCACCATCACCGCGGCCAGGTTCCAGCCGGCAAACAGCACGCCGAACAGCGGCACAAGGTTCGCGGCAACGAGCGCGAGCAGGGAGAGCCGCGACAGCGGCCGCGCCGGGGTCTCGGCGGGC
>DATMWS010000194.1:0-24879 GCA_035562135.1 Thiobacillus sp.
TCGATACCCTTAATCGCCCCATCGGTGGGGGACATGAGCCGAATCATCAATGATTTAGCGGAATCATGGGGCTTCAACGCCCCGTCCTAACCTACGCGTGCTTTTTGGGAAGCTCAGGTAATGCCACTATACGACGCCCGCAAGACGGTTCGTTACGGTGCGGAGTCTACCGTGTTGAGATCGTCGCTGTCGATACTTCCCTACCGTGCTGGTGACGATCACTCTACGGCAAGCGGCGTGGCCTAATTTAGCTGTATGGCAGAATGAGAACATGCCTACCTTCTCAATCATATCCCCCCTCGATCAGCCACTCGGCAAACGCCGACTCCTGGAGGATCTAAAAATGCTTTTGAAAGATGAGGATCTGACAGAGTTCGGATTCTCAGTAGCCTTTGCCAAAATAGGGCCGCTTTATCGTCTGCAAGACTCCTTGGAGAAGTGGAGGAAAGCGGGAAAGAAAATCTATGCGATTTTCGGAATAGACCATAACGGCACAAGTCGCCAAGCCCTCGAATTCGCACTTCAACACATGGATGAGGTGTACTACACGCAGTACAGGGGACACAGCTTTCACCCCAAGATCTATTGGTTCCAGGGCGAGACCAAGGCAGTAGCATTCATCGGGTCCAACAACATGACTGTTGGAGGCATGGAGTTGAATTTTGAAGCCGCAGTGGAGCTCGGTTTCAAGCTACCCGAAGAGGCAGCCGACTTTGAGAAAGCCTACGCTACCTACGATGGTCTGTTGCCGCATAACTGCGTGGCGACCAACAAGCTTACCCCCGAGATTCTCGCCAAACTCAACGCTGATGGGTTACTACTGGACGAAACGAAGAAGCGAGGGGAAGGGGGTGGCAGTGGATGGACAGGAGGAAAGGTTGCACATCCTCCTGCAGAGGGGAAGAAGTTAGCTGTTAAGCCCGCGAGCAGCCTTCCCGCCAAGGCTCTCCTGCAGATGCCTTTAAAGAAAAAAGAACTGGCTGCTAAGGCGGAGATTCTCAATGTTCAAGCGGTATCAGTTGACATCACCAAGCCGCTAGTTCCCGTCGCGGGGTTTGTAATTCAGATTAAGCCTCACCATAACGGCGAAATCTTTTTAAGTAAGACCGCAGCCCAGCAAAACCCAGCCTTCTTCGGTATGCCCTTTACTGGAAAAACGACTCCAAAGCTCGCTGGCAACCCTACTTATCCAGAGCGAACCCCCGACCCTATCTGCAACATCGTTGTATATGGCGAAAAAAACGCGGTCGTGCTTACACTGAGCAAGTACGCTCTCAATACCGTTTTTTATGAAGCCAAGAGCGAGATCCGGGTAACAGCTTCTCCTCTCGTTCCACATGTTCCCGAATACTCCGTCATGGTCATGTCACCGTCAGACGAAGCGGGTGTGGATTACGAGATGCAGATCTATCGTCCAGATAATCCTGACTACGCAACGTGGGAGAGCGTGTGTGATCAACGCATGCCAAGTGGAGGTAAAAAGCCTCGAAAATTCGGCTGGTTTTGACTCAAGGCTTGCTGAAGAGCAACACAGCATTCTCCGTAATTGCGTGCCGGATATGCCTCAAGTTTTCTGTCGTTACTGAGATGTCGAGAAATCTCGATGGTGACAGTCCTTCCATTTCACCGATGTGCATCAGCCACTCTGTTGTTCTAATAGGAAACCACTGACCTCCAACTTCAGTTTTGCTGTCACCCACCACATAGTAAGCCGACCCACCAGACCGCAGAACCTTGGCAATGTTAGCCAGATTGGATCGCATGTCGGTAAAGTACCGGTAAAGTAATGCGGGCATGTTGAGCCGACGAAATCCTGCCCCATCCGCGACATTACGCTTATGAATATCGCGTAACTCTTCAATGAGGCCCTTGGGGAGATTGTCCAGCGCTGCGCGAGAAAACAGCAGTTCCTCAACAGCAGCTTTTTCCGCGTTTGCGATCTCGCGTGAACCTGTCAGGCGCTCTTCTACGACTCTACGCGAGCCGGAAGGCATGCCGAGGAGAGCCATAAGCGACAGACGGTCAGTGTCGATGTATGGCAAGGCTGTTGCATAGGGCGGGCTCGTCACTACTGCGTCCACTACCCCGTCTACTAGGCCCAACTCATCAAACGTTGCTCGAAGTCGGCTGTCGCCTTCTCGCAAAGTCACCCGTTGAAAATCGAAAGGGCGTCGACTTGAGATGGACCAAAAATGCCCAAGGCGGCGATGCTGCAACTCCAGACGCTGGTTAAATATCTCAATAAGCGGCGCATCCTCAATAGGGGTAGATCTACGCCTAATCCGAAGGTCAGCGGGGTCTTGCTGTGACACCTCGCGAATACAGTCGCTGACCAATACCTCTAAGAAGTTTACTAGCCGAGCTTCCCCGAAAAGGCGGACCTGTCCGAGCAACCAGTTCAGCTTGTACACAACTGGTTTTGGAAACCAGCTAAAGACCTCGTCCACAACCTTTGCGTCGAAATGATCAACCGACTCCGTGAACTTTGTCGTATGGCTACCCAATGACTTTCTTAAAGCCGTCAGCGCTTGATCGACAGCCTGTTGCGGCAACTCGAGAATCTCTGTCTTTGCACGTCCAATTTTGACCGCGATGGGATTCATGTCACAGCCAAGAGTCCGGAAACCATTGAGATACCCCTCCAGTAACACTGTGCCACTTCCACTAAAGGGGTCGAGCACTGTAGCTCCGGGGTCCACTCCAGATACATTTAGAAGACTCTTCGCCAGTTGTGGGTAGAACTTGCCCTTATACGCGTGTATCCCGTGGGTGAGATATTTGGGCTCCTTCCTCTTTCTCTTGGAGTCATCGCTATCGCCGTTTTCAAGAAGCTTCTGCCACGTTCGTTCAGTTAGACCATCGTTGATCGAATAGCTGCTAGAAAAAGCCAGTCGACCTAACCGCCAACGTTCGGAATGGCCTAGTTCGATTGGCAGCACACCATCACCCTGATCATCGTTATTACGCCAGCCAGGAAATAGTGAGCCCAATTCGAGTAGACGAAGCTTCGCTTCGTAGTCCCATAGTCGGTATGCCGGGGGGGATACTAGAAAGGTCGCTTTTCGATCAGGTTTACGCAGGACGAGTAGGCGTTCGGACCGCGCTCGCCTTGCAGCAGAGCTGAAGGAGCGCCGGGTAGCATGAATTGGACGTTCGACCGTCGTGACATGTTCAAAGCCAATGACGCGAGCGATTTCACATAGGTGACTTGCCGTATTGATCGTCTCGCCAGAAAATACAGCATCTCCCACTACGAGCACTGCAAAACGGCCTGCAGCAAGCACAGCGTGACATCGTTCCAGTACAGCCCGCATGTCATCTGCGTATTCATCGAAGCCGGACTGCTTTCGCTGATGCTTCAGGTGAGACCCAATTTCAACACTACCCAAATGACGCGGGTCGTACCCAAGCCAAAATATGCGAAAGCGATGATACAGGTGGTAGTCCGTAGCGTTTGGGTACGGTGGAGATGTCACGATCAGTCCTACCGACTCGGGGGCCACATCATTAGCCATGACATGCCGGCTATCCGAGGTGAAGAACTGTGCTTCCGCTTGGGCGTTCAGTAAATTGAATTGCTCAACACGCCGTTGAATCGCTTGAAGACTGTCGAGGTACGCACGAATTGTGGAACGCACTGCGATGCTCTTATCCTTTGCCACGTAGCGAGTTTCGGAATCTTGGTTAGACACTCGAACAATGATTCTTGATAATGCCAGCGAGGCGATGTCGAATGCTCGACCGTCGGTCAATTCGGCTATCAGACGCCGAATGCAGGCCAACTCTGCGATGACAAACGGTTTAAACCACTTATCGATGTTTGGGATTTCTGGAACCCACTTGGCGACACTTGCTTGGTCGATAGGTGGCGCAGTATCCAATGTGTATGTTTGAATAGCGGTGATCAAACGACCTAGCTGAATCCGGTCATCTTCACCGATGCCCGCTGTCTTAACTCTACCAATCAGTGTTGCGAGTGGATTAGCGTCGATGGACACGGCCCGCCGCCCTAATCGCACAGCTTCTGTTGCGGTAGTTCCACTACCTCCGAACGGATCAAGGACCAATTCACCCGGACAGGTAAGGCGTCTGATGAAATTACCCGGAAGCTGTGGGATGTACTTCGCGGGGTATGGATGAACGTCGTGAGTCAGGAAGCCTGTATTGGCATCGGAAAACGCCCAGTCAGCCGCCTCGATTTCGGAGGCGATTGCACGAGCGTCAGTGAGCTCCCCATGGTGCAAGGCTTCACGTAAGGTGTACTGGACCAAGTCAACCTGTTGTCGCGCCAGCGTCTCAACAAGCTGTTCTTCGAACCAATCAGTGAAGGTTTTTCCAACCGGCTGCAGCACGGCTGCCAGTGCCGCCTTCTCCGATTCACTTGTTTCAAAGACAAGCCTAGTCATATTTATCTGCAATTATGTACATAATTTCATTTTACTGCCAATTCACAGAGAGACAAGCTGACGAAACCAACGAGACGATAACTACTTATAGAGATACCCTGATCGTCACCAGCACGGTAGGGAAGTATCGACAGCGACGATCTCAACACGGTAGACTCCGCACCGTAACGAACCGTCTTGCGGGCGTCGTATAGTGGCATTACCTGAGCTTCCCAAGCTCATGAGGAGGGTTCGATTCCCTTCGCCCGCTCCAAGCTCTGCGTCCAGGCGCGATGTCTGATTGACCGCAGTTCAATAAGTTGTTCCCCCTGGCCGTTATTGCACCCAGGCTATGAATACCCAATCTGCACCCCCTTCTCCTGCCGCACTGTTACGCGAAGCCGATGCACGCATGATGCAGGCGCTGGAAAATTTTTTTCAGCGCAGCCATATCCCGATTCAGGACACCATTTTGCGCGCCATTGCAGCGCAGATGACGCCTTCGGTCATCGCAACCGGACAGACTTGCCTGGACTGGCTCAATGCTTATCCGGATGCCTTGTCCACTGCGTTCGCTGACCAGTTCCGCCTCCACCTTGCCCGGCCCGAGACGTTTACCCAGCGCCATGATAGCCGTCCGTCCGAACTGGAACTGGTGAACGACAACACCTTGGGACGACAGCTGGCGGAAGAAAAAGCCGCCGCCCAGTTGACCGAAGTCCTGCGCGCCGACATGTTGCTGCTGTTCGGCCGTTTGCAGGCCGTACGGCGGGCTGCGTCGGAAGATTCGGACCATACCGACGCCTACGGTCCGCTCCCGGTCATTCGCGCCTTGTCGCGCGCACTCGATGCACTGGGCATCGACTCACCGTGCGGCACCTTCCTGCTCCAGTGTGCCACCGCCTCCCTGCTCGACACGCTGAAAAACACCTATACGGCGCTCAATCAGTTTCTAGGCACGCAGGACATCCCCGAACTCCCCGTCGCACACGCAGCCCCACCGCCCCGGAGAACCCAAGCCCATGCCGGGCAGGCCATTCTGGCGCATATTCAATCTGTGGCCGCACGCGCGGGCGAAACCGGCCCGGCAGACAGAAGTGAGCCCGCAGGCGGGTTCCCGGTCATGCCGCGCCGTCTGATCGACAGCCTGGCTGGCGTTCATGGCCTCCGGGAAGAGGCGCCGGCGCTGGTGCTACGGCAATTGCAGCAGGATGCGCGCCATACCGGCGCGGGCGCATTTGACCTCGCGGTGCTGGATGCCGTGGCCGGGCTGTTCGAGTTTATCCTCGACGATCCGGGCGTGTCGCCGCGTTACAAGGCCGCAATCGCACACCTGCAAATCCCTGCCCTCAGGATTGCGCTCGTTTCGCCCAGTTTTTTCAGCGACGACCAGCATCCGGCACGTCAGTTAATCGATCTGATGGGTCTGTTTTCGCGCCGCTTTCCCGAGCACACCCCCTCGCACGTCCCTGCGCTCGAACAAGTCCAGGCCGGCTGCGCCACCATCCTCAATGATCCAGACCATCCTGCCGAAGCTTTTGCACAGGCACACAGTTCGCTGGCTGCCTGGCTGGCCGATGAGGATGCGCGCATGGCAGTCGGACTGGCTGCGGAAGTGGCGCATCTGGAACAGATCGAACGCCAGGAACTGGGCACGCTGCTGGCGCTGGAAAACCTGCACGACTTGACCGAACGCCACCCCGCCCCGAAATCAGTGTTGGGGCGGCTGGAAGCCGCCTGGGTGCCGTATATGGCCTCATTGTATGTAGCCGAATCCGGCGAGGGCCCCGACTGGCGCGCGGCCTGCCTGACCCTGCTGCAGCTTTTTCTCAGCCTGCAGGCGCCGGACAGCGATGCCACGCGCGAGGCCCGCCTGCAATCGATTCCGCCCATCAACGCCGCATTGCGGCGCGGGCTGCTGGCGCAAGGGGCCGAACCTGCGCAGCTGAAAGACTTTTTCAGCGCCATCACCGCCACCCAGGAATGCTGGATCCGCCCCGCCATGGGTCAACGCGAAGCGGTGGTCAGCACGTTTACGCCACGGCGCGTCTCGCGGGAGCAAATCGAATCGTTCGCTCACCAACTGGCGAATACGCCGGCCACTGATCCTGTCCTGCACCAGGCGCAGCAGTTGCTCGAAGGCGACTGGGTGGATTTCGACCCGGCTTACGAGGGCCTGACGACCGCACGCGTGGCCTGGGTCGGCGTACATGGCTACCTGCTGTTTTGCGATAGCGAAGGCGAGCAGCGGTTTTCACTCGACTGCGACCGGCTCGCAACTGAAATGCGTGCTGGCCGCGCACGCATTCCGGAGCAGTCGCTCACCCGCAAAGCCATGCTGCGCCTCAAAACGAACTTATCGGCCAGCCCCGGCTGAAATTTTCAATCGGCACGCTCAAGTTCTCCTCGCTCCCGGCCGATAGATCAGTTATGCGGTTGTGCGTCGATTTTCCGACGCTATCGCCGACCACCGAACAGGGCAAACCCGCCGCGAGACGGGGGCGCAAAGTTACCGGTCTCAGTCCCCGTAGCGGGCGGCCGAGACAGCGGGACCGCCGGCAGCATTCCGGTCACGCGCATGTCACCCCGTTCCAGGTCAGCCAACCGCCGATACTGCGAGGTGATTCCATGGAGCGCGAGATGCCAGACAATTCAGTCGTAGTTAACCTCAATCAGTTCGAGCGCACGCGCCGCGCACAGGTCTCCGCCGAGACCCTGTCCGCTCTGCACGGTTGCCGCGATTTGTTGATCGAAGGCGCGACCCGTGTGCTGACCCGGCAGACCGAGGCAATGGAAAACACCCTGTTGGCGATGGCCGATCGTTCGCCGCTGCTGGATACGCGCAATTCGTATTACAGCGCCCAGGGCATCCTCAACACACGGGCCAATGAATTGCTGAGCGCCTGCAAGGATGCCTATTGCCGGACTTTCAACGATTTTGCCCATAACCGCGAAAAACCCGCCGGCGCCGAACTGCTTGAGTTGTCCCTGGTGAACGACCAGGATTTCGAAATCACGCTGGCGGTCGATAAAGCCACCTCGCGACTGCGTTACAACTGCGCCGAAGAGCTGGTCGCCCTGGATGCCCGCATCGCCCATCTGCTGGGCCGCTCCGACCTGTCCGAAAACGACAGTCCGCTCGGCCCTCGTGTATTGTGCGAAGCGCTGCTGGATGGCATTACCCGCATGCAGCTTGAACAGGACATACGGATCGTGCTGTTGAACCAGTTTGACCTGGTGCTGACCACCGAACTCGCGCATATCTACCAGTCCATCAACCGTTACCTGATCGACCGCGGCATCCTGCCCGACCTCAAGGTCGGCGCGAAAAACCGGGCGCAAAACACGGCCGCAGCCCAAAGCAGCGCCACGTCAGCCGGCCCCGCCCCTGCCATTCAGGGGCAGACGGGCGGCGACATGTTCAGGCTGTTCGAGCAACTGGCGCACGGCGGCAGCGCGGCAGCCGGAGGAGCGGGCGGCTACGCAGGCGGCGCGGCAGCGGGACTCGCCGGATTCAGCCTGCTCGATTCGCTCGGCCAGCTGCAATCCGGCGCCATGATGCTGCCCGGCGGCGGCCGTTTCGAGCTGCCCCTGCTGGAAGCCGCCACCATCCATAACGTGCTACGCAGCTTGCAGCAAAGCCCGGTGATGCAGGCGGCAAGTCCGCTCGATGCGGTGCTGGTGGACGCCGTGGCGATGCTGTTCGACGTGGTGTTCGACGAGGCCGCCATCCCCGATCGCCTCAAGGCGCAAATCGCGCGCCTGCAGATTCCGGTGCTGAAGGCGGCGATGCTGGACCGCAACTTCTTCTCGCAATCGAATCATCCGGTACGCCGCATGCTGGATGCGATCGCCACGCTTGCCGTCCACCTGCCCGAAAACGAGGCAGGCAACGCCCGGATGGAAGCCATTTCGCAGGTGGTCAGCCGGGTGCTCGACAGTTTCGAACAGGACATCGCCGTATTTGATTCCGCCGCCACGGAACTGGAGACGATGGGTAGCCAGCTGGAAAGCACGCTGGAAGAAACCGTGGACGCCAGCCTGCAGCAGGACATTGCCCAGCTCAAGCAGTCCGAGCGCGCAGAGCTCGCGCCAGTGATCGTGCACGACTTCATCAATCGTGCGCTCAAGGAGCAGCCGGTGGTGGATGCCGTACGTGAATTTCTGCGGCGCGACTGGGCGCAGCTGCTGACCCTGGATTACACCAACGAAGGCGAGCAGGGCGCGCATTTCAACAGCCATGTCGAAACCATGCGTGAACTGGTATGGAGCGTGCAATCCAAGGCCGACATGGACGCACGACTGATGCTGGTGCGCATTCTGCCCGGTTTGCTGAAACGGCTGCGTGAAGGCGTGGCAGAAATTGGTCTGCCGCAAAAACTCTGCGACCGTTTCTTTGCCACCCTGGTCATTCTGCACGCCAACGCGGTGCGTCCCAATGCCCAGCCGGTGCCGCTGCCCGACATCGCGCCCGAAGAAATCGAGGAGCTGGCGCCCTCCCCTGCAGCCGATATAGCCGACATGACAGCGCCCGTGTCCGAAGCCGTTTCCGCCGTACCTGAAGTGGAGGATGAATTCACCCTGCGCGCCCGCGCCTTGAACAAGGGCGACTGGGTGGAATTCCACTACGACGACGGCACCTTCCGCTGGGCACGGCTGGGTTGGGCCAGCAGTATCAAGAACACCTACCTGTTCTCGGACCAGGATGGCATGAACAGCTTCTCCATCAGCCTGCATCGCCTGGCCGACAAGCTGCGCCGCAGCGAAGCCGTGCTGGTCGAACGCAAGTCCATCACCGAATCGGCGTTCGGCAAGCTGATGAACCTGTTCCGCCAGAAACTCGGCCACGCCTGAGCCTGTGGCTGTTGCCGCATACGATTCCATCCCGCCTTGCGCGGTATAACCCGCATCCCATTGCGTCACCCCGTCACCCCAGCTACCCTGCCGGGGTGACATCATTTGCCTCCCGCATCATCCGCTGGCAACAGCGCCACGGCCGCCACGCCCTGCCCTGGCAGGCTACCCGCGACCCTTACCGCATCTGGCTGTCGGAAGTCATGCTGCAGCAGACCCAGGTGGCCACGGTCATCCCCTACTTCGAGCGCTTTGTCTCGTGTTTCCCCGATCTGCCCGCCCTGGCCGCCGCGCACGAGGACGAAGTGCTCGCGCTGTGGAGCGGGCTCGGCTACTACAGCCGCGCGCGCAACCTGCACGCCGCGGCGCGCGCTATCGTTGCCCATCATGACGGAAAATTTCCGGCCATCCCCGACGCCATCGCGCAGTTGCCCGGCGTCGGGCGCTCGACCGCTGCAGCCATTGCCGCGCTGGCGTTCGGCCAGCCTTGTGCCATTCTCGACGGCAATGTCAAACGCGTGCTGGCGCGCCACGGCGGAATTGCCGGCTGGCCCGGCGAAAAGAAAGTTGAAGCCGCGCTGTGGCAGCTGGCCGATTCGCATCTGCCGCGCACCACCATCGAGGCCTACACCCAGGGCATGATGGATCTCGGCGCGCTCGTCTGCACCCGCAGCCAGCCAGCCTGCTCCGCGTGCCCGATCAACGCCGATTGCACTGCACTCACGCAGCATCGAACCGCCGAATTGCCCACCCCGCGCCCTAAAAGAACCCTGCCCGAAAAACAGGTGCAGATGCTGCTGCTCATTGATCGCGGCGAACTGATGCTGGAAAAACGCCCGTCGCGCGGCATATGGGGCGGTTTGTGGAGCCTGCCCGAACTTCCATCCGACAGCGACCCGGCCGCCCTTTGCCGTGAGCGCTACGGCTTCGTCGCACAGACGCAGCAGGCGCTGCCGCAGTTCAGCCACAGTTTTACCCACTTCAAACTGCATATCCAGCCCATCCAGGTGCAGCTTGCGCCCCGCCAGACCACGCTGCCCGGCCAGATCTGGCTGTCCCCGGCCGACGCGCTCAATGCGGCACTGCCCACGCCGGTGCGCAAGCTGGTGGCCCAGCTCGAACGCGCCTGAGCATTGGGGGCTGCCGCGCGCACCTGCGAGCAAACCGCCCCGGCAATATCAGCGCAGGCCGTCGCAGCGGCGTAATGGCCGACCCGCCCCGGCTGGCGAGTCGGCCTGCCGGCAGAACCCTGTCCGCAGCTAGCTGATTCCGGCTGGGATGCTATATTTGTTCACGAGCCCACCTATCACAGGAGCTTGTCATGAATACGCATCTCACCATGCCCGGTACCGCCATCTTCGACCCCGACGGCTTTCTGCTTGACCCGGCCATGTGGAGCGAAAGCCTGGCCGACCGCGTCGCCCAGAACGACGGCCTGGGTGAACTCAACGAATTGCAGACCAGCCTGCTGCTCGCATTGCGGCGCGAATACGCCAAGCACGGCAGCGTGACCGCACTGAGCCACGTCTGCCATCTCACCGGACAGAGTGCCGACTGTATGCACCACCTGTTCCCCAGCCCGCGCGAGGCGTGGCGGATCGCCGGGCTGCCCAATCCGGGCGAGGAAGCCAAGGCTTATATGTAAGCCTGCCGGCAATGCGATAATGGCGGGATGACGCCCGCCCTGCCTGACACCGACTCCAACTCCAACGTCTGCCTGCTGCACGAACCCATCGTCGGCGCCTTCGGATTGCCCGCCGACACCCCATTCGTCAGCATCAAGGGCGACCCCAGCCTGCGCGAAACCGTGCCCTTGCGCCCGCGCCAGCAGTCGCGGCTCGACCACATCGCCGGCGAGGTACTACATACCTGCGCCACCCTGTTGCGCGACACCGGCGTATACGCGATTTATGTCGGTTTCAACAGTTCGGAAGTGCGCACCGAGTCGATCTTCAACCCTTTTGCCTACGAGGTGCATGACGCCGAGGACTTGGTGAAGCCGGGCTACACCGCGCGCCATTTCGTGACGGTGCCGTATGAAGAGAAAATCCGCACCATCGCCTGGGTGCGAGCCATGATCCAGTCTGGCCCGTTGCGGCATTACCTGCCCGCCCGCTGGCTGAAGCTGATGGACGATGAGCGCACCGGGTGGAAGCCGCTGGCGGTCGACCGCATTGACGAAATCGTGCAGAGTTTCAACGTGCTGCGCAGCATCGAGGCCTATTACCTGCGCAATGCCGCGATTTCGCTGTCCGAGGGCATCGTGCGTGCGTCATACAACTGCGACGGCACCTACATCGTGCGGGCGGATTACTTCCCCGAATTCGTGCGTATCAACACGCCCTGATCACAGGCGGGCCAGCAAGGCAGCCCTAATCCAACGGCGTATCGACATAGGCCTTGCCCTGCGGGCACCCGCGTTGTAATGCCTCACCTCCGCGCGGGTGTAGGAAAGCGGATGCCCCGGCCCCCCGGTCACCGGCCGCCTCGCCGCGTCCGGATTCCGGTAAAATTGGCGTTTTCCATTCGTTAAGAGACTTTTCACCATGTCCATGGCCGACCGCGATGGCGTCATCTGGTACGACGGCAAACTCGTTCCCTGGCGCGACGCCACCACCCACGTCCTTACCCACACCCTGCACTACGGCATGGGCGTATTCGAGGGCGTGCGCGCATACAAGGCCGAACAAGGCACGGCGATCTTCCGCCTCAAGGAACACACCGACCGGCTGTTCCGCTCCGCCCACATCCTCGGCATGAAACTGCCGTTCGACAAAGACACCATTTCCGAGGCGCAGCGCACCGTGGTGCGCGAGAATAAGCTCGAGTCGGGCTACCTGCGACCGATGGCGTTCTTCGGCTCGGAAGCCATGGGGATCTCGGCCAAGAATCTGTCGGTGCACGTCATCGTCGCCGCCTGGCCGTGGGGCGCGTATCTGGGGCAGGAGGCACTGGAACGCGGCATCCGCGTGAAAACCAGTTCGTTCTCGCGCCATCACGTCAACATCACCATGTGCAAGGCCAAGGCCAACGGCAACTACATCAACTCCATCCTGGCGCACAAGGAAGCCGAGACGGATGGCTACGACGAGGCGCTGCTGCTCGACGTGGATGGCTTCGTTGCCGAAGGTTCGGGCGAAAACGTTTTCATCATTCGCAACGGCAAGCTCTACACGCCGGATCTCACTTCCGCGCTGGAAGGCATTACCCGCGACACCATCATCCAGCTGGCTGCCGAAATCGGCCTGCCACTGGTTGAAAAACGCATCACCCGCGACGAGGTTTACAGCGCCGACGAAGCCTTCTTCACCGGCACCGCCGCCGAGGTCACGCCGATCCGCGAACTCGACAACCGGGCGATCGGCGAAGGCACGCGTGGCCCCATCACCGCCAGGCTGCAGGCGCTGTATTTCGACTGCGTGCACGGCCGTGCCGCTGCCCACACCGACTGGCTCAGCCCGGTCAAATAAGCGAGATCAGCATGAGCGAGCGGCAAGACAACACCCAGCGCGTCATCGAGGTCACCGAAAACGACCTGCCCCTGCATTGCCCGATGTCGCAGCACGCCGACTGGAATGCTCACCCGCGCGTCTACCTGCCCATCGAGTCGCGCGGTGATGCGCTCTGTCCCTATTGCGGCACGCTCTATCGTTTGAAAGGCAAACCCAGCGGCAGCCATCACTAGAACAAACCGCTTCTGACCGCATCCTGCCGCTGCCCCCAGCCTGGTCCAGATGCCCCCGCGCTAACCCGGCAAAAACAATTCCAGCAGATCGTTCAAAAAGCGCTGCCCCTGCAGCGTCGGCTTGAGCCGGGTCGCGTCGTTCTCCAGCAAGCCTTGGGCCCGCGCCCGTTCGAGCGCGGACGCGCAGAGGATCAGCGGCAGGCCGGTGCGTTCTTCGAACAGCGCGGCGGGCACCCCTTCGTTGAGCCGCAGGGCATTCATCATGAACTCGAACGGCAGGTCGTCGCGCGTGAGGCTGCGGGTGTCGGCGATGTGCGCGCCCTGCGCCACGGCATCCATATATTGCTGCGGATGCTTGGTACGCATCTGCCGCAGGAAGCGGTCGTGGAAGCTGAGTTTGGAATGCGCGCCGGCGCCGATGCCGAGATAGTCGCCAAACTGCCAGTAGTTGAGGTTGTGGCGGCTGGTGTGATGCGGCCGCGCGTAGGCCGAGGTTTCGTAGTGCTTCATGCCGGCCTCCGTCAAGCGCGCTTCGATCGCCAGTTGCATGTCGGCAGCCAGGTCGTCGTCCGGCAGATTGGGCGGCGCGGTGTGGCCGAAAGGGGTGTTGGGTTCGAGGGTGAGGTGGTACGCCGACAGGTGCGGCGGCTGGAAGGTGAGCGCGGTATCGATATCGGCCAGCGCCTCGGCCAGCATTTGCCCAGGCAGGGCGAACATCAAGTCGAGATTGAAGGTGTCGAAATGGGTGGCGGCGAGCTCAGCTGCGCGTCGCGCTTCGGTGTCATCGTGGATGCGCCCCAACGCCTGCAGATGGCGCGGGTTGAAACTCTGGATGCCGAGCGAGACACGCGTCACACCCGCTTCACGAAAGCCTTTGAATTTGGCCGCTTCAACCGTGCCGGGATTGGCTTCGAGCGTGATTTCAGCGCTCGGGATCAATTGGGTGAGCGTGCGCACGCCAGTGAGGATGCGGTCGATGCCGTCAGCCGAAAACAGGCTGGGCGTGCCGCCGCCGAAAAACACGGTGTGGATCCTGCGTCCCCAGATATCGGGCAGCGCACGTTCCAGATCAAGCAACAGCGCATCGATGTAGGCCGCTTCGGGAATGCCTTGCGCGGCGTGCGAATTGAAGTCGCAGTACGGGCACTTTTTCACGCACCACGGCAGGTGGATGTAGAGCGACAGCGGCGGCTGGACTTTCAGACCGCCGTTGAACAAACGGATGACGGACTCAGCCAAGCCGCTTCAGCTTGTCGGCGAGTTCGCGCAAGGCCTGGCCGCGGTGCGAAATGGCGTTCTTCTCGTCCTCGCCGAGTTCCGCCCCGGTCTTGCCGAATTCGGGAACCAGGAAGTACGGGTCGTAGCCGAAGCCGTTCTCGCCGCGCGGCGTGTCGATGATTTCGCCGAACCAGCGGCCCTCGGCGATCAGCGGCTCGGGGTCGTCGGCATAGCGCACCAGCACCATCACGCAGTAGTAATGCGCGCGGCGGTTGGGCTGCCCCGCGAGGGCGACGATGAGCTTTTCGTTGTTGCGCGCGTCGGATTTCGGCTCGCCGGCGTAGCGTGCGGAATACACGCCGGGCGCGCCGTTGAGCACCTCGACGCAGATGCCGGAGTCGTCGGCCAGCGCCGGCAGGCCGGTGTGGGCGCTGGCATGGCGCGCCTTGGCAAGGCAGTTCTCGACGAAGGTGACGTGCGGCTCGGGGCATTCGGGAACACCGAAATCGGACTGCGGCGCGGCGACGATGGCGAGCGGCTCGAGGATGCGCGCGATTTCGCGCAGCTTGCCCGGGTTGCCGGAGGCGATGACCAGTTTCTTCATGATGCCAGCGCCGCGCGTTGGGCCGCGGTGATCTCCGCGATGCCGGCGGTGGCGAGGTCGAGCAGTGCTTCGAGGGTGGCGCGGGAAAACGGCGTGCCTTCGGCGGTGCCCTGCACTTCGACGATGCCGCCGCTGCCGGTCATCACCACGTTCATGTCGGTGTCGCAGTCGGAGTCTTCGATGTAATCGAGGTCCAGCACCGGCTGGCCCTGATAGACGCCGACCGAGACGGCGGCGATGCTGTCGCTGAGCGGGGTCTCGCTCAGCGCGCCTTCACGCACGAGCCAGTCGATGGCGTCGGCCACCGCGACATAGGCGCCGCAGATGCTGGCGCAGCGGGTGCCGCCGTCGGCCTGCAGCACGTCGCAGTCGATGTGCAGGGTGCGTTCGCCCAGCTTTTTCAGATCGACCACCGCACGCAGGCTGCGCCCGATCAGGCGCTGGATTTCCTGGGTGCGCCCGGACTGCTTGCCGCGCGCGGCTTCGCGATCGCTGCGGGTGTGCGTGGAGCGCGGCAGCATGCCGTATTCGGCGGTCACCCAGCCCTCGCCGCTGCCTTTCTTGTGCGGCGGCAGCTTGTCGAGCACGCTGGCGGTGCACAGCACGCGGGTGTCGCCCATGACGACGAGCACCGAGCCTTCGGCGTGCTTGGTGAACTGGCGGGTGAACGACAGGGTACGCAGCGCATCGGGCGCACGTCCACTGGGACGGGCGCTGGGATAAGCAAGTGGGTTGGACATGGTGGCCGGGTCAAAACGGAAAACGCGATTTTACCGCGCTATCCTAATTACGTCAGGCTGCCTGCCCACAACGCCTGCAAGTCATCTATTTGGCGGAAATTTTCTGGATGGCCTGCTGGATTTCGGCGATGGCGCGTTCGATCTCGTCGTCCGACACCGCCGGCGTGCCGGGTACGGAATGCAGTGCGTTGATCTGGGTGGTGACGCCGCCATCCGGCAGCGCCAAGGTGGAGATGGAATCCTTGCTCGGCATGCGTGCCTCTCCCCAGGTCATGGCGATCAGGCTGAGGTTGTCGCCGTGCTCGCCGCCGCGGAATTCGGCATGATCCATCAGGTGGCGCACCGCGTCTTCCAGCGTGTAGGCATGCAGCAGGGCCGACACTTCCGGGATGCTGATCATGCCCCAGATGCCGTCGGTGCACAGCAGCATGGTGTCGGCGTCGTGCAGCGGAATCGGCGCGTTGCATTCCACCTTCGGCGGGACGTAGCCGCCCAGGCAGTTGGACACCTTGTTGCGCTCCGGGTGGGTGCCCGCCTCTTCTTCGCTGATGATACCGTCGCGAACCAACTGGGCCACCGCGGTGTGGTCTTCGGTACGCGCGAGCAGACTGCCGTCGCTGAACAGGTACAGCCGCGAATCGCCCACATGCGCCCAGTAAGCCGTGTCGTCCTGGATGACTGCGGCGACGCAGGTGGTGTGGGGAATTTCAAGCAAGTCCTGTTCAACGGCGTAATCGTTGATGGCATAGTGCGCGCGCGTGGTCGCATCGGACAGAAAGGCCATGGGGTCGGCCAGGCGCGGCTTGGCCATTTTCTGAAACTGGTCGGTCAGCGTCTGCACCGCGATCTGCGCGGCGATTTCGCCGTGCATGTGGCCGCCCATGCCGTCCGCCACCACCATCAGCAGCGCTTCGCGACTGTAGGAATAGGCAACCCGATCCTGGTTGTTTTTGCGCCCGCCTTGGCGGGATGCCTGGTAGATGGTGAATTTCATTGGAGCCTGGAACCTTCAGTTGGGCGCACCCGATGGTACGTCCGGGCGGGTGTCTGCCGCGAAGCGAGGAGGCGGCAGGCCGGGGCCTGCAACGACGAGCGACAAAGGCAGGCGACCGACCGGGCGTGCCAGCGGGTGTGTAGCGGTCTCACCAGGCCGGCGAGCGTAACCGAAGGCGGAAAAGCAAGAATCAATGCGGCTCCCATGATGTTTCAAGCGGTCAACTGAGGGTTTCAGGTTCATTACTTTAAAACAATTCGCGGTTCAGTGAGCGTTTGATGCTGGTCAAAAGTGAAGGCCGTGGCGTCGTCATCGCGGTACTGTCCATCAGCACCTTCTGCAGGCTGAACACGCTTTGTGGGCGTTCCATGTAATTAAGCTTGAGGCACTGGTCGATGGTTTCCAGCAGCTGGTCGGAATAGGCGCCGCGCCAGTTCACCGTTGCCGGCACCAGCTTGTCGTTGAGCAGGCGCGCATCGGCCGCCTGCGGCGGGTAGCCCGCCAGGCAGGCATACAGGCTGGCGCCGACGCTGTAGACATCGGTCCACGGCCCCAGCCGTTCGCGGTTGTGATACTGCTCGGGCGCGGCGAAGCCCGGTGTGTACATGGGCTGCAGCTTGGTTTCTTCCTGGCTGAGCGTCTGCCGCGCCGCGCCGAAGTCGATCAGCACCGGCGAGCCGTCAAGGCGGATATACAGGTTCGACGGCTTGATATCCAGATGCAGCAGCTTATGCGTATGCACCTCGCGCAGGCCATTCAGCAAATGGGCAAACACCCGCCGGATGAAGCTTTCGCGAATGGTGCCGCGATTGGCCTGGATGTGCTGTTGCAGCGTTTTGCCGCGTTCGAAGCGCATCACCATGTAGACGGTGTCGTTGGCGCGGAAGAAGTTGGTCACGCGGATGACGTTGGGATGGTCGATGCGCGCCAGCGCCCGGCCCTCTTCGAAAAAACACTTCATGCCGTGGCGGAAGATGTTGTTGTTCTCGGTCGAACTGGCCTGCACGATGACCGAGCCTTCGGTGCGCAGCACCAGCGCGCCCGGCAGGTATTCCTTGATCGCAACCGACTGATTATTGTCTTCGCGCGCCAGATAGACCATGCTGAAGCCGCCGCCGCCGATCTTGCGCACGATGGTGTATTCGTTCAGCCGGTAGCCGTTAGGCAGCGCCTGGTTGGGTTGAGTCGCCATAGTCGAACGTCTATTATCTTTGTCTGTTAACCGGCCATACCGAAAAAGCACACACCGGCTCTGCACCGGCAAACATTTTTACAACCTTATTTTAAGACTATCCATGACAGCCAGCATGACCGGGTTTGCCGCCCGCAGCCTCAACATCGACCATGCCAGCGTCAATATCGATCTGCGCAGCGTCAACCAGCGCTTTCTCGAACTGCACTTCCGCCTGGCCGACGAGTTTCGTTCGCTGGAGCCGCAGCTGCGCGAGCTGATCAATCAACGCCTCGCACGCGGCAAGGTGGAGTGCCGCATCAGCCTGACCCCGCTCCCCACCGCCTCGCTGAATAACGGCTTGAATCCGGCCATTCTTGAGCGTCTTGCGCACTGGCAGGCGGACGTGCTGCAGCGCCTGCCGAGCAGCGCACCGCTGAGCGTCAACGATATCCTGCGCTGGCCCGGCACAGTGCAGACCGCCACCCTGTCGCAGGATGCGCTGAACGAGGCGACGCTGGCAGGCGTGCGTGAAACCCTGGATGAACTGGTCGAGAGCCGCCAGCGCGAGGGCGCCAAGCTGAAACAGCACATCCTCGACCGGCTCGCCGCAGCCGAAGCGCAGGTGGCCAGCCTGGAGCCGCTGCTGCCGGCGCTGGCCGCCGCCCAGCGCGACAAACTGGCGGAACGCCTGCGCGACGCGCTGGGCGAGGCGGGGCACGAACGGCTGGCGCAGGAAATCGTGCTGGCGGCGCAAAAATCCGATATCGACGAAGAACTCTCCCGCCTCGCCACCCACTTTGCCGAAGTGCGCCGCGTGCTGAATCAACCCGGTGCCGTCGGCAAGCGGCTCGATTTCCTGATGCAGGAGCTGCATCGCGAGGCCAACACCCTGGGCTCGAAATCGGTCGCGGTGGAAACCTCGCGCGCCTCGCTCGAACTCAAGGTACTGATCGAGCAGATGCGCGAACAGGTGCAGAATATCGAATGATTTTTATCCGCGAATACCCGAAGGGCATAAAGGACGCGAAGAAACGCGAAGGGAACCCCTTGATGTGTTTCTTCGTGATTCTTCGCGTTCTTTGCGGACAGGCTTTTTGAAATAACAGGATATCCGGAACGACCATGACCCCTACCCCCAGCGAAGGTGTGCTTTACATCGTCAGCGCCCCCTCCGGCGCCGGCAAGACCAGCCTGGTCAAGGCGCTGCTGAAAACCGACCCCGCCATTCGCCTGTCGGTGTCCTACACCACGCGCGCGCCGCGTCCCGGCGAAACCGACGGCCGCGACTACCATTTCGTCAATCGGCAACATTTCGAAGTGATGCTGGCCGAGGGTGAGTTTCTCGAACACGCCGAGGTGTACGGCAATTTTTATGGCACCTCGAAAGGCAGCATTGCGCGCGACCTCAACGCCGGCCGCGACATCCTGCTGGAGATCGACTGGCAGGGCGCGGAGCAGGTGAAGCAACATTTTCCGCAATCCGCGTCGATTTTCATTCTGCCGCCGTCGTTCAACGCGCTGCGCACCCGTTTGGCCGGGCGCGGCCAGGACAGCGACGAGGTAATCGAGCACCGGCTGGCCGCCGCCGCCCACGACGTCGCTCATGCTGACGCGTTCGACTATATAATTGTCAATGATGACTTCGACCACGCCCTGCTGGACCTGGTCGCCATCACCCGCAGCATTCGCCTCGAAGCGGCACGCCAGTTAAAGCGGCACGCCGCGCTGTTCGAGGAATTCCGACGTACCTAAGGCGCACCCGCGCCACCTGAAGCAGGAGTATCCGTATGGCCCGCATTACCGTTGATGATTGCCTTGAGATGTTCCCCAACCGTTTTGAACTGACCCTCGCCGTGACCTACCGCGCACGTCAACTGGCACAGGGCTCGCAATCCATGGTCGAGTCCAAGGACAAGGCCATCGTTACCGCACTGCGGGAAATCGCCGCTGGCAAGGTCGGGCGTGAAATCCTCAACCGGGGCCGTGCCTGAGCGGCTTCCCCCACGTCAACCGGCGCACGCCAAACGCGCGCCGGCGATGACGCACGAATTCGAATCGCTGCGTCCGTCCCTGGCCTACCTTACGCCTGACGAAATCAGTCAGATCGAGCAGGCCTACGAATTCAGCCGCAGCGCCCACGAGGGCCAGTTCCGCAAGAGCGGCGAACCCTATATCTCCCACCCACTCGCCGTCGCCGGCATTCTCGCCGGCTGGCATCTCGATGCACAGACCCTGATCGCCGCCCTGCTGCACGACGTGGTGGAGGACACCCCGGCCACGGTGAGCGAAATCGAGGCACGCTACGGCAAGGCGGTCGCCTTGCTGGTCGAGGGCGTCTCCAAGCTCGACAAGCTGGCGTTTGCAACCGAGCAGCACGCGCAGGCAGAGAACTTCCGCAAGATGCTGCTGGCGATGGCGCAGGACGTGCGGGTCATCCTGGTCAAGCTGGCCGACCGCCTGCACAACATGCACACCATGGGTGCCATGCCGGCCGAAAAACGCCGCCGCATCGCCACCGAAACGCTGGAGATTTACGCCCCCATCGCCAACCGGCTGGGACTGCATTCGGTGTACCAGGAACTGGAAGACCTCGGCTTCCGCTACACCCACCCCAACCGCTACCAGGTTCTGGCCAAGGCTGTGAAGGCGGGGCGCGGCAATCGCCGCGAACTGGTCGACAAGGTCAAGATCGCCTTGCAGGAGAAGCTCGAGCAGGCCGGCATCGAGGCCACTATCAGCGGGCGCGAAAAACACCTCTACAGCATCTACCGCAAGATGCAGGAAAAGAACCTGGCGTTCTCCGAGGTGTTCGATATCTACGGCTTTCGCGTGGTGGTGCGCGACCAGCCGACCTGCTATATGGCGCTGGGCGCGCTGCATTCGCTGTACAAGCCCATCCCCGGCAAGTTCAAGGACTACATCGCGATCCCCAAGGCCAACGGCTACCAGTCGCTGCACTCGATCCTGTTCGGCCCCAACGGCACCCCGATCGAGGTACAGATCCGCACCCCCGACATGAACCGGCTGGCGGAATCGGGCGTCGCCTCGCACTGGATGTACAAATCCGCCGAGACCGCGCTCAACGACGTGCAGACGCGCACCCACCGCTGGCTGCAATCGCTGCTCGACATCCACGCCGACCATGGCGATTCGCCCGAATTCCTCGAGCACATCAAGGTCGACCTGTTCCCCGACGAAGTCTATGTGTTCACCCCCAAGGGCAAGATCATGGCGCTGCCGCGCGGCGCCACGGCGGTGGACTTTGCCTTTGCCGTGCACACCGACGTCGGTTATCACTGCATTGCGGTCAAGATCAATTACGAGCTGATGCCGCTGCGCACCCAGCTCAGGAACGGCGACCACGTCGAGATCCTCACCGCCGCCAACGCAAGCCCCAACGCGGCCTGGCTGAATTTCGTCGTCACCGGCAAGGCGCGCTCGCACATCCGCAATTACCTGCGCAACACGCACGTGGAAGAAGCGGCGGCGCTGGGCGAGCGCCTGTTGAAAAATGCCATCGCCGCGCTTCATCCCGAAGCGATCGAGCCCGACCCGGCGGTATGGGACCGCGTGGTCAAGGACTATGGCTTGCAGACCCGCCAGGAGTTGTTCGCCGGGATCGGCTTGGGACGCAAATTGCCGCTGGTGGTGGCACACCAGCTGCTACAGGTGCAGGGCGCAAAATCCGGCGAGCCGGCGCACCCGCACGCCATCAGCATCCGCGGTACCGAAGGCATCGCGGTCGAGTTGGCGCAGTGCTGCCACCCGATTCCCGGCGACCCGATTCTCGGCTTCATCCACAAGGATCGCGGCCTCATCATCCACACCCACGACTGCCCCTCGATCCGCGCCTTCCGCACCGATCCAGACAAATGGCTGGACGTGGAATGGGAAGCCGAACCCGGCCACATGTTCGACGTCTCGATCAAGGTCGTCGCCGGCAACCAGCGCGGCGTGCTGGCCAAAATCGCGGCCGCGATCGCCGAGCATGGCTCCAACATCGGCAATGTCTCGATGGAAGAGGAGGACGGCAGCCCCTACACCGTGCTGTTCTTCACCGTGCAGGTGGAAAACCGCATGCATCTCGCACGTGTGATGCGCGGTTTGCGCGTGCTGCCCGATGTGGTGCGGATTTTCCGCATCAAGGGCAAGAAGGACGGCCGCGCCACGCAGTCGCAGTAACACGGCGCGCTAGCTGCAGGTTCAGCGCGGATGCGAAATGCGCGTTTGTACGTCCGTGCCTGCTACCGCCGCCATCCCGGAAATCAACCCATCCGTCAGCCAGGTGCGCAGGTAATGCGCAATCAGCGTCGGCGCGTCCGTGCGCGTTTCACTCAAGGTCTGGCATACCTCGGCGAAACGCGCACCCGCGTACAAGTCGCTCAAGGCGGTGAATTCGGTTTCATCCAGCGTGCGGAAATGCGGCTGCCAGCCACGCCGCCAGACACACAGCCAGGCGGGTGCGGGCAAGCGCTGCGCAGTGGGCGGCGGGCCACCCTGATCGAGTGCGCCCCAGATCGCAGGCGTGTTGAAGCACAACCGGCACAACGCCAGCGTCGGCACAAAGCGAAAACCCAGTGTTTCCCAATCGCCGGCGGTCAGCCCCGCCAGGGCCTCGAGCGACAAGGCTTCGGCGTCCGCACCGTCGAACGCCTGCCGCAGCCGCCAGTCCATCTGCGCCAGCTCGGCAATATCAGGATCGTCGGGAAACCGGGCTGCCAGCCAGTCGGGCAACGCTGCGCCATAATCGCGCAGGCTCCGGTGGATCGGGGGGTGCGTTTCGACGTACGCGCTCGCGCACTGCTCGAATACGGTGTCGCCAAGATAGGTCCAGGTTTTTTCAAAGGTATCGCACAGCGTGTCGACCAGCCGAACGCGGTAAGCGTTGTGGTAGATGCCGAGCCGCTTGTCGACCGGAATGCGTCCGCCCGGCCTGATCTGTTCGGCAATTGTGCTGGCGGCATTCAACAGAAAGTGCTGGAAATCGCCCTGCACCTGGGCCAGTCCGGAGACTTCGCGCGTGCTCATGCCACTGCCCGCGCGGTAAGCGCAGCCTCGGCGGCGATCCCTCGCGCCTGATCGAGTTCAGCGATCAATTCTGCAAGCAGCGGGATATGGTCGTCTCGTTCGATCATCGCCGCCACCTCGCCAAACTGGATGCACGCCTCGCGATACAGGGCCCATACCGCGTCGCACACCGGGTGGTCGTGGGTATCGACGATGTACTCACCGTGGTCGCTATGCCCGGCCAGGTGAATCTGCTGGATACGCTCTCCCGGCAGATGACGCAGGTACTCGCGTGGATCGAAGCCGTGATTCACGCTGCTGACATATACATTGTTCACGTCGAGCAGCAGCAGGCAGTCAGCTTCTTCCGCCACTGCGCCCAGAAACGCCCATTCGGGCATCACCGAGTCGGTAAATTCGAGGTAGCTCGACACGTTTTCCAGCAGGATGCGCTCGCCGAGCAGGTCCTGCACCTGCCGTACATGCGCTACGACCAGGCGCAGCGCCTCCTCGCTGTAGGGCAGCGGCAGAAGATCATGGCTGTTCTTGCCCGCCACTCCGGTCCAGCACAGATGATCCGATACCCAGAGCGGTTCGACCCGGTGCGCCAGCTGCTTCAGTCGCGTCAGGTAGTCCCGGTCGAGCGGGTCCGTCGAACCGATGGATAGCGACACGCCGTGCAGCGCCACCGGGTGGTCGGCGCGAATGGCGTCAAGCATCGCCAGGGGCTTGCCCCCCGGCACCATGTAGTTTTCTGAAATCAGTTCCAGCCAGTCCACCTGTTGCGGGCCCTCCAGAAAATCTAAATAGTGCTCGGGGCGCAGCCCCAGCCCGAATCCGGGCGAAGTTTTTTTCATGGCAGTCTCGTTCGAGAATGATCGGTTGCCGTGCGCACCCGTCACCAGACGCGCACGGCAACCCCGGACAAGCCGGGAATTGCACGGTTGATTACTGGGCTTTCAGGTCGGCAATGACGCCGCCTTTTTCGAGGCAGGCGCCTGCCTCCATCGCCTTGAAGCCGTGGCCTTTGCAGGCGTTCTGGCCCTTGCAGCTATGCTCGGCGGTCTTGCAATCGCTATTGCCCTTGCACGAATGCACGTTGTAGCAATGCACCTTGTCGCCCGCTGCAACGGCAACACCGCTGCTACCCCCCGGGCTGGGGGCGGCCGCCGATGCCAGCGAAATAGCCATCAGGGCTGCAGCCGACGCGAGTGCCGCGCCTTTGGAAATATAAGACATGTAACGCTCCTTGAATAATGAAGTCAGGGTCAATCCGCACCCGGCGGGCGCGAAAAACTAGGGCTCCGCCGCGTTATCATCCTGCGAACAGGGCGTGCCCAAACAGTAGTCGACGCACGCTCGCCTTCCTTACACAAGCAACCCGTTTTTTAACATCGATTGAGAAAGCGCATGAAAATCATCATCTCCACACCGCACGCCCCCGCCGCCATCGGCACCTATTCACAAGCCGTGCGCGCAGGCGACACGGTTTATCTCTCCGGCCAGATCGGCCTCGAACCCGCTTCGATGCAGCTGGTGGACGGCATCGAGGCACAAATCCACCAGGTTTTCAAAAATCTGGCTGCCGTGGCCGAGGCTGCGGGCGGCTCGCTCGACGATGTGGTGAAGCTCAATGTATTTCTTACCGACCTGGTGCATTTCCCCAAGGTCAACGAAATCATGGCGCAGTATTTCGCCGCGCCGTATCCGGCACGCGCGGCCGTGGGCGTGGCCGCGCTGCCGCGCGCAGCGCTGGTGGAGGCGGATGCGGTGATGGTCTCAGGCCAAATCGCTTGAAAGCAGCTTCGCCGTTTTCCTTTCCCGTCAGTCCGGCGCTCGCCGCCAAACTCGCCAAACTGGGCCTGACCCGCGACGCCGATCTGGTGTTGCACCTGCCGCTGCGCTGGGAAGACGAAACCCGCATCACGCCGATCCGCGACCTGCTGCCGGGACAGACGGCGCAGGTGCAGGCGGTGGTGCGCGAGGCCAGCGTGGCCTACCGGCCGCGCCGCATGCTGACGGTGACGGTGGAAGACGCCGGCGGCGTGCTCGGCATCCGCTTCCTGCATTTTTATCCCAGCCATCTCAAGCTTTTTCAGCCGGGCGAGACCTTCCGCTTCAACGGCGAAGTCCGCGGCGGCTTTCTCGGGCTGGAGATGGTGCATCCGCGTTTTATCAAGGCGGACGACGCCACGCCCCTGCCCACGCAGCTGACCCC
>DATMWS010000195.1:0-6217 GCA_035562135.1 Thiobacillus sp.
GCCGAGGCCGACCTCTTCGAGAATCACGGCGGCACGCGCCAGCGCCTCGGCCCGGTCCATGCGGCGGATCAGGAACGGCATGGCGGCGTTTTCCTGCGCAGTAAACTCGGGCAGCAGATGGTGGAACTGGTAGACGAAGCCAAGCGCGCGATTGCGCAGGTCGCAGCGCTCGGCCTCGGAAATCGCGAAGGGGTCGCGCCCCATCAGCGTAATCTGCCCGGTGGTCGGCGCGTCGAGCCCGCCCAGCAGATGCAGCAGCGTGCTTTTTCCGGAGCCCGAGACGCCAACGATGGCAAGCGACTCACCGGCATGGACTTGCAGATCGACGCTGCCGAGCACCGGCACATCCGTCCCACCCTGGCGGAAAACCTTGCCCAGCTTGGCGCAACTCAACACGACCTCACTCATAGCGCAGCGCCTCCGCCGGATTGATGCGCGACGCGCGCCAGCTCGGGTACAGCGTCGCAACCAGGCTGATCAGCAACGAAATCCCCGCGATGATGCCGACGTCATTCCACACCAGTTTGGACGGCAGCTCGTTGATGTAATACACATCGGCCGGGAACAGGTCCATGCCGGCCAGACGTTCAATAATGGGGACGACGGTTTCGAGGTTGAGCGCCAGCAGCACCCCGCCCGCCACGCCGAGCACGGTGCCGAACACGCCGATGAAGGCGCCCTGGACGATGAAGATTTTCATGATCGAGCCGGGGTGCGCGCCGAGGGTGCGCAGGATGGCGATGTCGGACTGCTTGTCGGTCACCGCCATCACCAGGGTGGAAACGATGTTGAACGCGGCGACGGCGACGATAAGCAGCAGGATCAAAAACATCATGCGCTTTTCGATCGCCACGGCACGGAAGAAATTGGCGTGGCTTTTCGTCCAGTCGGTCAGGTAATAGTGGCCGGCGAGACTCTGCGACAGATCGCGGGTGACGAAGGGCGCGCGAAACAGTTCGGTCAACTTCAGCCGCACGCCGGACACATCCTCGCCCAGCCGCAGCAGCTTCTGCGCGTCGTGCAGATGAATCAGCGCCAGGCCGGAATCGTATTCGAACATGCCGGCTTCGAAAATGCCGGTGACAGTGAACTGCTTGACGCGCGGCATCACCCCGGCCGGCGTGATGTTGCCCTGCGGCGTGAGCAATACCAGCTTGTCGCCGGGATACACATTGAGCACGCGCGCGAGTTCGCCGCCAAGGATGATGCCGAATTCGCCCGCCTGCAGATCGGTCAGCTTGCCGGCCTTCATATAGCGGGAAAAATCGGCGACCTGGCTTTCCAGTTCCGGCAACACCCCACGGATGATCGCGCCGCGCACCATGTCGCCGTTGGCCAGCATGCCCTGGGCGTTGACATAGGGCGCGCCCGACATCACCTCCTTGTTTTGCTTCGCCTGCGCCAGCACGCCGCGCCAGTCGGCCAGGCGATCCGCCGGGCCGCTGATTTCCAGATGCGCCGCCACCCCGAGAATGCGCGTGCGCAGTTCTTCCTGAAAGCCGTTCATCACACTCAGCACCACAATCAGCGCCATCACCCCGAGCGCAATCCCCGCCATGGCGACGATGGAAATGAAGGAGATGAAATGATTGCGGCGCTTGGCGTGGGTGTAGCGCAGGCCGATCAGGAGTTCAAAGGGAAGCAAAACAGGACTCGCAGAATGAATGCCCAGAGTATGCCACAGCTGCCCTACTCGCCCAGCAGGTGCAGCACTACGCTGCGCGTCTGTGCAGCACACCGGTGCTCGAAGACGTAAATGCCCTGCCAGGTGCCAAGCAGCGGCTTGCCGTCGGCAACCGGGATCGCCAGGTGGGTTTGCGTCAATGCCGCGCGCACGTGGGCTGGCATGTCGTCGGGGCCTTCCAGGGTGTGCGCGTAAATCGGGTCATCTTCCGGCACCAGTCGCGACAGGAAGCGCTCCAGGTCGGTCTGCACGGCCGGATCGTAATTTTCCTGAATCAGCAGGCTGGCCGAAGTGTGGCGGATATACAGGGTGAGCAGGCCCTGCCGGATGCCGCTGGTCTGCACCCACTCACGCACCTGCGGGGTGAAGGCGTATAGCCCCTTGCCGCGGGTAGGGACGGTGATTTCATGGAAAGCCTGGCGCATGGCCGCCATTCTAGCGAATCCGCTTGTTACACTCGACGCATGCTGTTGCTTATCCCCTATCTGTTCCCGTCTGCACGCCTGCTGGAGGCTGCGGCCCAGGATCTGCGTCTGCCCGCGCTGCAAACCTTGCTGGCGCGCGGCACCCGCCAGCCCTGCCCGGCCGAGGGCGTGGAAGCCGCCCTGTGCGAGGCGCTGGGAATAGCCCGCCAGCAGGACTGGCCGCTCGCCCCGATCACCCTGGCGGCGGATGGCGGCGTGGCCGGGGACGCCTACTGGCTGCGCGCCGACCCGGTGCATTTGCGGGTGATGCGCGACCGCATCGTGCTGGCGGACAGCGGCGCCTTTGAATTAACAAAACAGGAAGCCGACGCGCTTGCTGCCGCCATCGGCCAGCATTTCGGTGCCGACCTGAGCCCGAATCCTCTCCACCCCAAGCGCTGGTATCTGCGACTTCCCCAGGCGCCGCGCCTGACCACCACCCCGTTGTCTGTCGCGGTGGGACGCGATATCGATCCGCTGCTGCCGCAGGGCGGTGACGCCATGCAGTTCCGGGCTCAGTTGAATGAACTGCAAATGCTGCTGCACGAGCATCCGGTAAATCAGGCACGCGAAGCGCGCGGTGAGCTGCCGGTGAATTCGCTGTGGCTTTGGGGCGGCGGTCGCCTGCCCGTCACCTGCGCCCTCCCCGTGCCGGCTTATACCCGGAATGCCGAAGCGCAGGCACTCGCAGCCTTCTGCGGCGCGCGCGTGCAAGCGCTTCCTACGCATCGGGACGCACAATTGTTTGGCAGCGATGGGGTGATTCTGCTCGATACCCTGACCCAGGCCGGACAGGTGGGTGACGCTTACGGCTGGCGCGAAGCGCTGCGTGAACTGGAACAGGACTGGTTTGTGCCGTTGCTGGGCATGCTGCGCAAGATCGGCCCGGACGGCCTGCGCCTGATTGATCCGGTCAACGGAAAACAATTACATCTGCACGCAAGCGACGTCTGGAAATTCTGGCGACGCCCGCAACCCCTGATTTCAATGCTGACTTAAATACGTCCGTGAGGCAGGCTCAGACCGGCGTCGCCCACAGGTCGTGCTCGTCGGCGTCCTCGACGCGCACCTTGAGGCGCGTCCCCGGCTGCAGATCAAACACGCCTTCGAGATACACCACGCCATCGATCTCCGGCGCATCGGCATGGCTGCGTGCAAGCGTGCCGACCTCGTCCTCTTCGTCGACGATGACCTCGATTTCGCGGCCGATCTTGGCCGCCAGTCTGGCCGCCGAGATCTCTGCCTGCACCTCCATGAAGCGCTCCAGACGCTCCTCCTTCAGCTCTTCCGGCACGGCATCAGGCAATGCGTTGGCCGCCGCACCTTCGACCGGCGAATACTTGAAGCAACCGACGCGGTCGAGTTGCGCCTCCTTCAGGAAGGCCAGCAATTCCTCGAACTCAGCCTCCGTCTCGCCGGGAAAACCGACGATGAAGGTCGAGCGCAGCGTGAGATCGGGCACGGCGGCACGCCACGACTGGATGCGATCCAGCGTCTTCTCGACCGCGCCGGGGCGTTTCATCAATTTGAGAATGCGCGGGCTGGCATGCTGAAATGGAATATCCAGATACGGCAGGATGATGCCGTCGGCCATCAGCGGAATCACGTCGTCGACGCTGGGATAGGGATAGACGTAGTGCAGCCGCACCCATGCCCCTAGGCTCCCCAGCGCACCGGCCAGTTCGGTCATGCGGGTTTTCAGCGGGCGTCCGTTCCAGAAGCCGGGACGATACTTCACGTCCACCCCGTAGGCACTGGTGTCCTGTGACACCACCAGCAATTCCCGCACGCCCGCGCCGACCAGGGCTTCCGCCTCACGCATCACCTCGCCGACAGGGCGGCTTACCAGATCGCCGCGCATCGACGGAATGATGCAGAAGGTGCAGCGGTGATTGCAGCCCTCGGAAATTTTCAGGTAAGCGTAATGACGCGGGGTGAGCTTGACGCCACCCGGCGGAATCAGGTCTTCGAATGGATCATGCGGCTTAGGCAGCGCCGTGTGCACCGCCAGCATCACCTCGTCCAGCGCGTGCGGTCCGGAAACCGCCAGCACCTTGGGATGCGCCTCGCGTATCACATCGGCCTTGGCGCCGAGACACCCGGTCACGATAACCTTGCCATTTTCCGCCAGCGCCTCGCCGATCGCTTCGAGTGATTCCTGCACCGCCGCATCGATAAAACCGCAGGTATTGACCACCACCACGTCGGCATCGTCGTAGCTGCCGACAATGCCATACCCTTCGGCACGCAGCTGCGTCAGGATGCGCTCGGAATCAACCGTCGCCTTGGGACATCCGAGAGAGACGAATCCGACGGTCGGCGTGCGGGCAGGCTTTGCTTTGGTTACCATGACGTTCAATCCTGATGGAGCAGTGAAATGTATATCGTAGCGATAGGCTGGGCCTACGTGATTCTGATGATGGCCGTCACCGCCAGCAGTATCGGCAAGGCGCTGGCCATCCTGGTTTTTCTGGGCGTGTTGCCGCTGGCGCTGTTTGTTTACATGGCCGGTGGTCTCCGGCGACGGCAACCCTCAGTGGCCGTGCCCGATAACATAACCGACCAGCGCGACGCTACCGATCCCCAGTCCGATCAGCGCTAGCTGCTGCAGCGTAGAGGCGATTTCCGCGCGTTTATGCAGGCCGGGAAGCAGATCCGACAAGGCCACGTACAGCATACTGGCAGCCGCCAGCCCCAGCAGTACTGGGGTCCAGCCTTCTAGCATCGACAGCGCAAAATAGCCCAGCAACGCGCCAACCATCGTCGCCACTCCGGTCAGCAGATTGATCAGGAGCGCCTTGGTGCGACTGTAGCCGGAGTGCAGCAGGATCAGAAAATCGCCGATTTCCTGCGGGATTTCATGGGCAATGATTGCCAGCGAGGTGACAACCCCCAACCGGAAGTCGACCAGAAAAGCACCCGCAATGATGACGCCGTCGACAAAGTTATGGAAGGTGTCACCCACCGTGATCATTAGGGCGGAACGTCCGTGATCGTGGCTGTGGCCATGACTGCTATGCGCCTCGCATATTTCGTCGTGACAGTGTCGCCACAACACCAGTTTTTCCAGTAAAAAGAACAACAGAATGCCACCCAGCAACGCCTTCGCCACCGTCTCGATGTTGCCGTCCTTCATCAACACCGCTTCCGGCAATACTTCCAATAACGACGCGCCCAGCAGCGCACCAATGGCATAACTGACAAGCACCGGCACCCAGTGTGGCCGCGCCGACAAAGCCACTACCGCAGCCAGCAGCAAACTCAGCAAACTGCCCGCGGCAGTTGCAATCAGAATGATGGCCAGGGTAGACATGGGGGAACCAATGACAGCTAAGAAAGGGGGTGATTATACTGGGGAGTGGTATCCGGGCCGATGTCAGTTTTCGCTCTGACTGAATATGGTTTGCTTGTACTTCTGATGCGCTAGGAAGCTCACTTCGTATCCCGCAGCCTTTGCTGGCCGCGGGACGTCAAACTTAACTGAAATTTGTACCGGACACGCCCGATACTATTTCTTCACTTTTTCTGACCCGACCGACAACTCCTCTTTCAGTTTCTCGATGCTAGCCTTACCAAAGCCTTTCACATTATCCAATTCATCCAGGTTCTTGAAATTGCCATTGGCATCACGGTAAACGATGATCGCCTTGGCTTTTGCTGGCCCCAAGCCTCTGACCACCTCGAGTTCCGACTGCGTGGCTGTATTGATATTCACCGCCGCAAAAGCCGGAAACGCAATCAACCCCGCCAACAACAGCACACTCTTATACAGTTTGTTCATACATCTCCCCTTTTTGGTTCATTAGCCGTGGGACGATTCCCACGCTGCCAAATTACCTTCTGCCGGAGAAACCACCTATACAACTAAAGTTGTAGATGAAACTTAACACATTGTATTTATTGCCATATTTATTTTCACAATCGTGAAAATTCCCAATAAAAAACCCCCTCTTTTTGGGAGGGGGTTTTGGTATGCCTGGGGGAACGAGTCCCCCGGCACGGATAAGGAGTCTGACGATGACCTACTTTCGCAGGCGAGGTGCCTACTATCATTGGCGCGGGAGCGTTT
>DATMWS010000196.1:0-2934 GCA_035562135.1 Thiobacillus sp.
GCGGGAGGCCGTGCGCGCCGCCTTTTCCGCCGGTACGCCCCTCGCCATCCGCGGCGGCGGCACGAAACGCTTTTACACCGGCAGCGCAACCGGTACGCCGCTCGATGTCACCGGCCACCGCGGCATTGTGAGCTACGAACCCACCGAGCTGGTCATCACCGCGCGCGCCGGTACGCCGCTCGCCGAGATCGAGGCGACCCTAGCCGCCGACAACCAGATGCTCGGCTTCGAGCCGCCGCACTTCACCGATGGGATCGAGGCGAGGGGCGCACGCCAGGGAGGGCCTGGTAGCGCCTCTAGCCCCGCGGCGACGCTCGGCGGCACCATCGCCTGCGGCTTCTCCGGCCCGCGCCGGCCGTACGCCGGTTCGGCACGCGACTTCGTGCTCGGCACGAAGATCATCAATGGCAAAGGAGAAGTCGTGAAGTTCGGCGGCCAGGTCATGAAGAACGTTGCCGGCTTCGACGTCTCGCGCCTCATGGCCGGCAGCCTCGGCACGCTCGGCGTGCTGCTCGAGATTTCACTGAAAGTCCTGCCGAAACCGGCGCAGGAAATCACGCTGACGTTCCAGATGGGCGCCGACGAAGCGATTCGCCAAATGAACACCTGGGCCGGCCAGCCGCTGCCGCTCTCGGCCGCCGCGTACAGTGGCGACACCTTATATATACGCCTGTCGGGTTCCGCGGCCGGCGTGCGCGCCGCGCGCACAAAACTCGGCGGTGAACTGCTGGAAAAAGGCGCGACGTTCTGGGAAGAGCTGCGCGAACACCAGCAGTCCTATTTCAAAACGGACACACCGCTCTGGCGTTTGTCGGTCCCGCCCGCAGCGGCACCGATCGACCTGCCCGGCAACTGGCTGCTCGACTGGGGCGGCGCGCAACGCTGGCTCGTGACCAATGCAGCCGCCGAAAACATTCATCGCATGGTTGAATCCGCCGGCGGTTACGCAACCCTGTTTCGCACATCGCAAGCAAATGCCGCGAGAAATTCGGAACTGCCTGAGCCTGCACGGATACTGCAAAAAAACATCAAGCTGTCGATGGACCCGGCAGGTATTCTGAATCCGGGATAGCGGCATGGAAACGACAACTACTAGTAGTAGCCCGTATACAGCGAAGCGGAATACGGAAAATTATTTCCGCCCCGGATTCCACTTAGCGCCATCCAGGCTACGCTCGCTATCTCGTTCGGGGGCTCTAGATGCCAGGGATGTTTAGTCATTGTGGCCACATTTGGCTGACCGCTTGTGAAGCCCGAGATCGCGCTGTTGCAGCAACCCGCGCGAACGCAGATGCTTTGCCATCTGACACGATAGTTGCGATTCTCCTCGCAGCAGCCTCTACTGAGGCGTTCATCAACGAATTGGCAGAAATGCTTGCCCTAGAAATAAGCGACGTGCAACAACTCTCGCCGGAACTCCGTGCATGTGCAGATTCACTTGCGGAAGTTGAGAGCAATCGAGGAAGCCTAGGCCTGAAATACCTGATTGCATCTCAGACGCTCTCGAGGTCGATGTTCGACAAGAAGTTAAACCCTTTCCAAGATTTCGCGATTCTGATCAAGCTGCGAAACGATATAATGCACCTGAAACCTCGGGACACCTTCGCTGAAGACTCGGTATCTTCGACGGTTCAGGTGCCGGGATACATTCAAGTTCTTCAGCAACGCGGTCTTGCACGCGCGCCAGCTACTCGCGTGATGATGTCGTGGTTCAATTGTCTCCAAACGGCCGAAATGGCTACATGGGCCTGCGAGACAGCCCACCAAATCATTCTCGCTGTATTGGCTTTGATTCCAGACGACCCCATTTCGGTCAGAGATCCCTCATGGATGTTCAAGCAAATGTTCCGTCGGTAGCGGCGGCTACTGCCGCCAGCCTAAAGTTCTGGGAGGGACTGATGTCCAACCATCGTTTGCAGCGGGCGCGCCACAAGTGGCTCTCCAGTGAGACGAGTCATTAGGCCACATACGCCATGACTGAAGGCTTGCTTCGCCAGCGTCGAAATTTGTTTATCACTTGTGTGCTGTTATGGTTCATGAAGTACGGTGGCGTTCGTTTGCACAAGATTTCACTCGCAGGCTTCGATGTGGAACTGGCGCGACCAGAGGTCATGACGCTAGCTCTCTGGATAGCCTTCACGTATTTCTTGTATCGCTACTACCAATACTTCACCTCGGAGGGATTGTCGAAGCTGGAATCCGAATACTCCAGATCACTCGAGGCCAGATGCACGCCCCTCATTCAGGGTCGCGTCATAGCCGCATACCCACGCGTTCAACACAGTGACTTTCGATACTTCATACTCAAGCAGAATGGCTGGATGTTTAAGGGTCAACAAGTAGTGCTAGGACCCGACGGCAAGACTCCGATCTCTCAGCCCATTGAACTACCAATCTCACGATGGGCTATCCGCCGTGGAGTTGCGGTTGCCTTCATTGAAAGCACCTTTCGCAGCAGCGTTGCTACCGACTACCTGCTGCCTTTTGCGTTGGCGGGTTTTGTGCTCTGGTACTGCGGTTCTGCGGATTGGAGCGGGAGTTTCCTTCATCTGATCTTTGAAAGTTGAGAGCGTTGCCTAACTCTTCTCCCCAGCCGACTTATAACAGCTTGCCGCCATTACCCGCAGTTGAGCTCAAACATTATTCTCCAAACAACTCGACCCAGTGCTGTACTGGTATCTTGGTCCCCGCCTGCAGATGGGCCAGGCAACCGATGTTGGCCGTAACGATTCGCTGCGGCTTGCCGCTTTTGAGCGCAGCGAGCTTTCTGGCGCGCAACTGCGACGACAACACCGTTTGCAGCAGTGAGTAGGTTCCGGCCGAGCCGCAGCACAGATGCGCCTCCGGCACGGGCACCAGCTCGAAGCCGAGATCGCGCAGTATCTTCTCCACCACCCCGCCCAATTTCTGGCCGTGCTGCAAGCTGCAGGGTGA
>DATMWS010000197.1:0-4499 GCA_035562135.1 Thiobacillus sp.
CTTCCGTGCCCGGTCAGGGATGAGATAACTAGCCGGATTTTAACGGAGTTTAGGGCCTGTTGACACCAATTTCACGTCCGCGACGAGGCCGATTCGGGATGCAGCCCGCGAAGCGGGGCGCGCCGTTGTGTGGGCACAGCAAGCGGACCGCGACAAAGGGATGCGCCCGAATCGACCCGCCCCTCCGGGTTGCCGCGAGAAAGCGCGTCTGCGGCGTTGCGCCACTTGGCAAGGGATGACCCTTGCCTGCGCGACGCGCCTTGCATCCATCGCTTTATCGCGGCAACGCAGACGCGCAATGGCCATGAACGGGCCCCAGTCAGAGTGCGCCAAGTAATGCGCGCTCCAGCGCCATCACCGGCACCATCAGCACCAGCTGGCACACGATGAACAGCACCAGCGGGGTCAGGTCGACATTGGCGACCATCGGGACGATGCGCCGCAACGGGCGCAGGAAGGGCTCGCTGAGCTCATACACCACCGGCATCAGCGGCGTATCGGAATTGACCCACGACAACACTGCGCGCACCAGCGTCAGGCCGATGATCAGGTAGACCGTCAGGCTCAGCAGCCGCACCGCCGCCAGCCCCAGCATCACCGGCCACACCTTGCCGCCCGCCAGCACAAACGGAAAGCCGTCCAGCCAGTAGCCTGCCGTCACCACCACCAGTTCGACCAGCCAGGCGAGCACCAGGCAGGCCCAGTCGAGGCCCAACAGGCCCGGCACCACCCGGCGCAGCGGCTTGACCGCAAAATCGGTGATGGCGACGATGAACTGGGCGAAGGGATTGCGAAACGGCACCCGGAACAGCTGCATCATGAAGCGCAGTAGCACCGCAATCACAAACAGGTTGCCCAGCGTCTGGATGAGAAATTTCAGTGCGGCTTCGATCATGCGAGTCGCCCCAGTTCGTCGCCGAGTTCGGCGCTGCGGCGGCTGGCCGCCTCCACCGCCTGGCCGATGGCGAGTTTGACCGCTGCGGCTTCCAGCGCGGCAATGCCGCGCTCGGTGGTGCCCCCCCTGGAGGTGACGCGCTGGCGCAGCACGGCCGGCTCCTCGCCCGATTCCAGCGCCAGCTTGGCCGCGCCAAAGAAGGTTTGCAGCGCCAGCTGGCGCGCCGTGGCCGGCGCCAGTCCCTGCGCCACGGCGGCGGCTTCCAGCGATTCGATGCAATAAAACACATAGGCCGGGCCGCTGCCCGACACCGCGGTGACGGTATCCAGCTGGGGCTCGTCGTCCACCCACACCACGCGGCCGACGGCACGCAGCACCGCTTCGGCCTGCGAACGCGCGTCGTTGTCGACGGCGGGCGGCGCAAACAGCCCGGTGATCCCGGCCTGCACCAGCGCCGGGGTGTTGGGCATGGCGCGCACGATCCGCGTATGCCCCCCCAGCCAGCGGGCGAGGTCGGCCACCCGCACTCCGGCGGCGATCGACACCACCAGCTGGCCGTCAAGACGAGGCGCCAGCGCGGCCGCCACCTCGGGCAGGGTTTGCGGCTTCACCGCCAGCACCACCAGGGGATGCAGCCGCGCCTGCGACAGATCCGTGTGCGTCACCACGCCAAAGCGCGCAGCCAGTTGCCCGCGTGCGTCGGCGTTGATTTCCACCACTTCGATATCGGTGGGCTGGGTGCCGCTGGCGATCAGCCCGCCGATGATGGCGGCAGCCATGTTGCCGCCGCCGATGAAGCTTACTTTATGCATTTTTTATCCTCTCACCAAACAGTGCCGTCCCAATCCGAACGAGGGTCGCGCCTTCCAGAATCGCCGCTTCCAGATCGGCCGACATGCCCATCGACAGGGTGTCGAGTGCATGGCCGCGCGCGATCAGCGCATGGTACGCCTCACGCACCTGCCGGAACGCGGCGCGCTGCGTGGCCACATCGGTCGCCGGGGCAGGAATCGCCATCAGCCCGCGCAACTGCATCCCAGACAACGTCGATAAGGCCTCGGCCAGCGCGGGCAGTTCAGCAGGCGCCACGCCGCCCTTGCTGGCCTCGCCACTGACATTGACCTCGATGCACACCTGCAGCGGCGGCAGCCCGGCCGGGCGCTGCGCGGACAGCCGCTCGGCGATCTTCAGCCGGTCGACGCTGTGCACCCAGCTGAAGTTTTCGGCAATCGCCCGCGTCTTGTTGCTCTGGATCGGCCCGATGAAATGCCACAGCAGCGGCAGGTCACGCAAGGCCGACTGCTTTTCCAGCGCTTCCTGCACGTAATTTTCGCCGAATTCGCGCTGGCCGCAGGCGGCCAGGTCGCGCAGGGCCACCGCGTCAAAGGTCTTGCTGACGGCCAGCAGGCGCACCTCGGCCGCATCACGCCCGGCCTCGGCCGCGGCGTGCGCAATCCGCGCCAGCACGGCATGCAAACGGTCGCCGGGCGTGCCGCTGGAAGTCATCATGTCTGGCTCAAGTTTCCGCGTTTTAAGGCCGTTATCCATTGCGATTATTATTGAACAGAAACCCAACAAGTTGAATTTCTGTTCAACAATAAACAGCCGGGGTTTAATTGTTATTGATCCGAAACGCCGCGCGGCGCTCAAGCCATTGTGGTTAAGCCGCCGGCCCTGGCTGGTTTCATTTGTTTCGTTTCGGATCAATAACGGTCAAAACCCCAACCCATACAGAACGAGGCACGCGTGGACATTTCTGAACTGCTGGCTTTTTCCGTCAAGAACAAGGCGTCCGACCTGCACTTGTCGGCAAGCCTGCCGCCGATGATCCGGGTCAACGGCGATATTCGCCGCATCAACCTGCCGCCGATGGACCACAAGGACGTGCACCGCATGGTGTACGACATCATGAACGACAGCCAGCGCAAGGTGTACGAAGAAACGCTGGAACTCGACTTCTCGTTTGAAATCCCCTCGCTGGCGCGCTTCCGCGTCAATGCCTTCAACCAGCAGTATGGCGCGGGCGCGGTATTCCGGACCATTCCGTCCAAGGTGCTGACGCTGGAAGAGCTCAACTGCCCGCCCATCTTCAAGGAAATCTCCGATCAGCCGCGCGGCATCGTTCTGGTCACCGGGCCGACCGGTTCGGGCAAGTCGACCACGCTGGCGGCGATGATGGACTACGTCAACGAGAACCAGTACGCGCACATTCTGACGGTCGAAGACCCGATCGAATTCGTCCACCAGAGCAAGAAATGCCTGATCAACCAGCGTGAGGTCGGCCCGCACACGCTGTCGTTCGCCAATGCCCTGCGCTCGGCATTGCGCGAAGACCCGGACGTCATCCTGGTCGGCGAATTGCGCGATCTGGAAACCATTCGCCTCGCGCTGACCGCCGCCGAAACCGGCCACCTGGTGTTCGGCACGCTGCACACCTCGTCCGCCGCCAAGACCATCGACCGCGTGGTCGACGTGTTCCCCGCAGCGGAAAAGGAAATGGTGCGCTCGATGCTGTCCGAATCGCTGCGCGCGGTGATTTCGCAGACGCTCTTGAAAACCAAGGACGGCAACGGCCGCGTCGCCGCGCATGAAATCATGATCGGCACCCCGGCCATCCGCAACCTGATCCGCGAAGGCAAGGTGGCGCAGATGTATTCGTCGATCCAGACGGGCGGCAATATCGGGATGCAGACGCTCGACCAGTGCCTGCAGGACATGGTGAAACGCAACGTGATTGCATCAGGCGTGGCGCGCAACGTGGCGCAGAACAAAGACGCATTTTTTGGTTGAGGATTGAACGATGAACGCTGAAAAAACCGTCCACGATTTGTTGCGTCTGATGTTGGCGAAGAACGCCTCCGACCTGTTCCTCACCGCCGGCTTTCCACCCGCCATCAAGGTGGATGGCAAGATCACGCCGGTATCGAACCAGAGCCTGACGCCCGCGCACACCAACGAACTCGCCCATTCGGTCATGAACGAGCGGCAGTGGAAGGACTTCGAGGCAAGCAACGAATCCAACTTTGCGATCAGCCCGCCGGAGATCGGCCGCTTCCGCGTCAACGTGTTCGTGCAGCAGGGGCGCGTCGGCGTGGTCATGCGGACGATCAACACCAAGATTCCGAAAATGGAAGAGCTGAACCTGCCGCCGATCCTGCGCGACGTCGCGATGATCAAGCGCGGGCTGGTCATCTTCGTCGGCGGCACCGGCACCGGCAAATCGACCTCGCTGGCGGCGATGGTGGGTTACCGCAACGAAAACGCCTGCGACCACATCATCACGGTCGAAGACCCGATTGAATACGTGCACGAGCACAGGAAATCCATCATCACCCAGCGCGAGGTCGGCATCGACACCGACAACTGGTTCTCCGCACTGAAGAACACCCTGCGGCAGGCGCCCGATGTCATCCTGATCGGCGAGATCCGCGACCGCGAGACGATGGAGCATGCGGTGGCCTTCGCCGAAACCGGCCACCTGTGCATCACCACGCTGCACGCCAACAGCGCCAACCAGGCGCTCGACCGCATCATCAACTTCTTCCCGGAGGAAAAACGCGACCAGTTGCTGATGGACCTGTCGTTGAACCTCAAGGCCTTCATC
>DATMWS010000198.1:0-4803 GCA_035562135.1 Thiobacillus sp.
CTAGCCTACCTCGGCGAAACCGAGAAGCATCTCGGCGCCATTGCGCAACTGGTCAAGGCCACCCCGGCTGAAGCCGTCGAACGCGTGACGCAGCTGATGGAGCACAGCCGCGCGCTGGAAAAGGAACTCGATCGCCTGAAATCGAAACTCGCCTCCAGTCAGGGCGACGAACTGGTGCAGCAGGCCGTCGACGTCGCCGGCGTGCATGTGCTGGCGGCATGGCTCGACGGCGTCGACGCCAAGGCGCTGCGCGAAACCGCCGACAAGCTGCGCGATAAGCTGAAATCCTGCGCGCTGGTGCTGGGCACGGTAGCGGACGGCAAGGTCAGCCTGATCGCTGCGGTGACACCCGACGTCACCGGCAGGATCAAGGCCGGTGAACTGGTGAATTTCGTCGCCACCCAGGTCGGCGGCAAAGGCGGCGGCAAGCCGGATATGGCGATGGCGGGCGGCAGCGAGCCGGGCCAGTTGCCGGCAGCGCTCGCCTCGGTGCAGGCCTGGGTACAGGGCAAGCTGGCCTGATGGGCGGGTACGGAATTTGCTCACTCAACCGTAAAGTGTCTGACGTTCCCCTCCAATAGCCTGACATTATGAATCCACTGGCCGATAAACTCGCCTCGCAACTCGCTAGCCTTATGCCTTTTGGCAAACGGAACGATGATCCGCTGGCCGACATCAAGTCAGCGACGCGTTGGGTTGAGAATCTGCCGATCGGTGACGCGTTCAAGTGTCAGCAAGCCATTTTCAACGCGCTCAAGCGCTTCAACGAGAATTCGACGCAATACACGAAAGATCGTCTGGCCATCTTCATGCTGCTGGACGAAAAATCGCGTGACCTACAGGACACGCTGGTGCGCCAGTATCTGCGCAATCCGCGCATGTCGCGTCCGCTGGAAAGCCAGCTCTGGCATGCCGTGTACAGTCTGTATTGGGAAGTTGCGCGCGGCTACCACACCTTTGTGCTGCACCTTGCTCGCGAGGCGGGGAAAAACCAGCATGGGAGCCAGATACCGCTAATCACCTTGCGTGCCATCCGCACCTTTGGCCAGTTGCTGAAATGGCGCGCGATTCGCTATCTGCCGGCAGGCGAGAAGCTCTGGCTGCGGCTGCATAATCTTTATCGCATCGCTGAAAGCGAGGGCTTTTATCGTCAGCCCCAGCGTGCTTACGCCGAAGACGCGTCCGAGTGCAACTGCGAAACGGCGTATCTGCATATCCTGATGCTGAATCTGGCCAATTCGGGCACGCTCTACCCCAAACAGCTCGACCTGCTCGACCGCTGGCTGTGCGGCTGGCACGGGATGCTCCAACTGGACATCGATCCCAACCCCGATGTCCACAATTTTTCTGTTGATTTGTCGGCTGATCACGGCCCACGCCGAGTGCGCAAACCCGATACCGACAAGCCGTTACGTTTCTGGACGACGGCCGCCCTGCTGCAAAAGCTGCAAGAAATACAAACTGCCCTGCAGCAAGGCCAAACCCCGGCACAGCTGGGCCTGACCGACGCCCGCACGGCCGAAAGCCTCGGACTGCTAGAGTACCTGCAGCGCCAGTGGTCTGCGCTGGCCACCCGAGAACAGCGGCGCGCCCCGCGCGAGTCGAGCAAACGGCTGGTAGATGTGACACACGGCCTTAATTCCATCGTCAGCCAGATCAAGGCCGCCGACATACCCGCCAGCGTGTCGCCCTACGGCACCGGGCTCAATTACAACGAGGCCGACGATGTGCAGGTGTACGGCTTTATCACCGACCGCACCCGGGAACGCGTCTCGCACCTGCGCGTTCCGGCCATCCTGGACTCGCCCGACGTCGAACGCTGGGTGATGCAGGATGAAAGCGAATGCGGCTACGGCGCCATCGTTGAATCGCGCGACAAGGACTGGCTGCGCGTAGGCGCCCTGATTGGCATCAAGTCGCATAACGCCAGCGTATGGCAAATCGGCGTTGTGCGCCGCCTGTCGCGCGTCAACAACGAATCCAGCTCGGTTGGCATCGAAACCTTGGCCGACATGCCCACGCTGGCCATGTTGTACGACACCACGACGCCTGGCCACACCGCAAGCGGATTCGACAACAGCGGCGCCAGTCTGCCGCACGCCTGCCTGTGGCTGGCCGGCGACCCGAACAGCGTCATGATGGATCCGATCCATTTCAAGACCGGCAAAGTCTTCCAGGTTCACGGTATGCCGGAACGCAAGTTCATCGCCCTGGGCAACCCGATTGAGCACTCCGAAGGCTGGATACGCGTCATCGTCGAGCCCGTAAACAGCTAAAGCAAACAAATCCATTTTCGAGGCATCGCTCTCCGCCCGCCCGGCCAAGGTTTAACTTTCATCAGGTCTCTGGCACAATCGTCGAAAATCCGACACGCGATCAGAACAATTCCCCTGCCCCCAGATGCAGACGCGATTTCGGCACCACTCGACCTGGAGGACATGTGGCCCAAACCAACAAGCCTAGCTTGCTGATCGTCGATGACGATCCGCTGATTTCCGATACGCTCACCTATGTGTTGAGCAAGGATTTTGATATCTCGGCCGCCGAATCACGCGCCCAGGTGAAAAGCCTGCTGATGCAGCTGGACGAGCCGCCGCAACTGGCGCTGGTGGACCTGGGCTTGCCGCCGCAGCCGCATAAACCCGATGAAGGCTTTGCCCTGATCGCCGACCTGCTGGGCATCTCGCCCAGTATCAAGATCCTGGTGCTCTCTGGCCAGAGCGATGAAGCCAACGCGCGCCATGCGCGCGCGCTGGGCGCGATTGACTTTGTGGCCAAGCCGTGTGAACCCGAACGGCTGAAGTCCCTGCTGTTCAACGCGCTGCTGGTGCAGAATGCCGAGCGCAACGCCGACAAGGCGCCCGCGCCGGCCAAGGATTCCGGCATCGTCGGCGACAGCCCGGCGATGGACAAGCTGCGTCAGCAGATCAAGCAATACGCCGCCGCGCCTTTTCCGGTACTGATCGAGGGTGAGTCCGGCAGCGGCAAGGAGCGCGTCGCCTCCAGCCTGCACCAGCTGTCGCCGCGCGCGGCCAAGCCCTATCTGGCGCTCAACTGTGCGGCGATTTCGCCGACGCTGGTCGAACCCACCCTGTTCGGTTACGCCAAGGGCGCATTCACCGGCGCCACCAGCGCACGCGCCGGCTACTTTGAAGAAGCCGAAAACGGCACGCTGTTCCTCGACGAAATCGGCGAGCTGCCGCTGGAGCTGCAGGCCAAGCTGCTGCGCGTGCTGGAAAACGGCGAATACCAGCGTGTCGGCGAAACCCAGCCGCGCTTCTCCAACGCGCGCGTGGTCACCGCCACCAACCGCGACCTGCGCGCAGAAATCAAGGCTGGCCGCTTCCGCACCGACCTCTATCACCGGCTGTCGGTGTTCTCTATCGCGGTGCCACCGCTGCGCGAAATGGGCCAGGACAAGCTCACCCTGCTCAACCACTTCCGCGATTTCTACGCCCGTGAAGCCAAGAGCCAGCCGTTCCACCTCGACGCCCGCGCCCAGCAGATGTGGGAGGACTATCACTTCCCCGGCAATGTGCGCGAACTGCGCAACATCGCCATCCGCCTGACCACCAAATATCCCGGCATGGCGGTCAACGCCCAGCAGTTGGAAGACGAACTCGATACCGACCAGGCCTATCCGCAGGAAATCCCGCTCGCCAGCGACGGCAAGGCGCTGATCGAGTTGGCGCGCAAGCAACTGCAAACGCTGGCCAACTTCAACCTCGATGTGACCCTGCGCCAGTGGGAAAAATCCTACGTCGAAGCCGCGCTCAACATGACCCACGGCAACCTGTCGCAGGCCGCCAAGCTGCTGGGCATCAACCGCACCACGCTGTACAGCCGTATGCAGACCTACGGAACCGAATAAACCACCTCCGTGTATCTTGACTATTTCGGTCTGAAAGAAGCGCCCTTCCGCATCACGCCGAATACCGAATACTGGTATGCCGGCGGGCAGCGCGGAGAAATGCTCGCCGCGCTGCTCTACGCCATCGGCCAGGGCGAGGGCATCATCAAGGTGGTGGGCGAGGTCGGCAGCGGCAAGACCATGTTGTGCCGCAAGCTGGTCGCCCAGTTGCCTGACAGCGTCGACAGTGTCTATCTCGGCAACCCCACCCTGTCGCCCGACGACATGCTGGCGGCGATCCTCGCCGACCTCGGCGTCGACACCCCCGAGAACGGGCGCCAGGCCCGACTGGCACAACTCAATGCCACCTTGCTGGCGCGCCACGCGGCAGGACGGCGCGTGGTGGTGTTCGTCGAGGAGGCGCAGGGCATCGCGCTCGGCAACCTGGAGTTCCTGCGGCTGCTGACCAATCTGGAAACCGCGACCGACAAGCTGCTGCAGATCGTGCTGTTCGGCCAGCCCGAACTCGACGTGCAGCTGGCCGACCCGCGCATCCGCCAGCTGAAGGACCGCATCACCCTGAGCCTGAACCTGTCACCGCTGGCGCAAGCCGAAGTCGCCGCTTACCTGCGCGCACGGCTGGCAGTGGCAGGCTATCGCGGTCCCGACCTGTTCCCGCTGACGCTGATCGCACGCATGACGCACCTCTCCGGCGGCCTGTCGCGCCGCATCAATGTGCTGGCCGACAAAACGCTGCTGGCGGCCTATGCCGGGCAAACCCACACACTCACGCCGGCCCACCTGGAGGCAGCCGCGGGCGACGCCGAAATACAGCCGCTCCAACGCCAGCCTGCCACGCGCCGCAGGCTGCACCGCTGGGCGTGGCTGAGTGCCGGCCTGGCGGCCGTGCTGGGCCTGCTGGCGTTTGTCGCCTGGCAGGCGCTATCGCTATC
>DATMWS010000199.1:0-14657 GCA_035562135.1 Thiobacillus sp.
GGTGTGGGTATGCAGGTCGCCACGCAGGTCGGCCATGCTTACCAGATTCGGCAGGCGTCGGGCGTGGGCCGCCTCGATTTCGCCGCGGTCTTCGCGCAGTTCCGGCGGAATGAAGGGCAGGCCGATACTGTTGTAGACCGAGGCCTCGTCCTCACCGGCAATGCGTTGCTCGCCGTGGAACACGCCGTACTCGTTGATCTTGAGACCGTGTTGCTGGGCAATGCGGCGGATCGCAATGTTGTGGGCCTTTGAGCCGGTGAAGTAGCACAGCGCTGCGCCATAACACTGCGCGTCCACCACGCGCAGGTCGACCTGCAGGCCGCTCTTGAGAACGACGCTGGCGCGGGTGCTGCCGGCGGAAAGGACCTCGGCCACTTCATCGTAGGCAGTGAAGCGCTGCATCACCGGGCTACTGGCTGCGGCGGTGACCAGGATATCGAGATCGCCCACGGTCTCGCGCATGCGACGAAAGCTGCCGGCGACCGTCACCTGCTCGACGCCGGGGACGGCCTGCAGGAATGCGGCGAGCGCCTCCGCATATTGCGCCGCCACCGCCAGCTTGAAGCGACGTGCCTGACTCACGTGCGCTTCCACCGCCTGCAGGATGTTGAGCTCGGTTTTTTCGCCGAAGCCGGGCAGGGCGCGGATGCGGCCGTCGCGCGCCGCCCGGACCAGCTGTTCGACGGTCTGCACTTCGAGGTCGTGGTACAGCGCCTTGACCCGCTTCGGTCCCAGCCCGGGAATCTGCAGCAGTTCGGTGACGGCGGGCGGCAGTTCGCGCCGCAGGCGTTCGAGCAGGCTGCAGCGGCCGGTCGTGACGATTTCGCGAACCTTGGCAGCGAGGTCGTCGCCGATGCCCGGCAGCCGCGTCAGGTCTTCGCCCTTTTCCAGCAGCGCGCGCGCCTCCTGCGGCAGTTCGCCCAGGGTACGTGCGGCGTTGCGGTAGGCGCGGATGCGGAACGGATTGGCCCCCTGGATTTCCAGGCGATCGGCGATTTCCTCGAAGAGGGCGGCGATGTCGGCGTTGTGGACGGGCATGGTGTCAGGTGGGCGCGCGACCTTCCCTGAATGAACCGGAATAGGGCTGCGCGTGGTTGCACGCAATGGCAGACGGTGCCTTCATATTAGTCGCCGCCCGGAATGCTGCAGCGGCGCTTCCCGAACGTGTGCGGGTTTATCCGGCGGTCCTGCCCGTGTTGTCGGCATTCCAAACTTTTTTGTTACTATCCCTGCAGTTAACGTGGTTTGTTCATGACGATGCCGAAGCCCTGTTTCAGACTGGCTGCCGGGGAGGTTGGATGACCTTGTTGTTTCACGATTTCGCTGCCTGACCCATGCCCGCGAAAAAGGGCTCGCCCAAGGTAAAACCCGCCCACGCCAGGATCGAGCGCGCCAAGGCCAGCCGCAGCAAGGCCGCCCCGCCGGCGCCGACCGCGGAAACCGTGACCCAGCCGGTCCATACGGTGGTGGGCATGGTCGCCTCGGCGGGCGGTCTGGAGGCCTTCAAGCAATTTTTCCAGGCCATGCCGGCGGACAGCGGCATGGCCTTCGTGCTCATTCCCCATCTGGACCCGAAGCACGAAAGTCTCATGGCCCCCCTGCTGGGCAAGCAAACCGCCATGCCGGTCATGGAAGCGCAGGAGGGCCAGCGTCTCGAGGCCAACCATGTCTACGTCATCCCGCCAAACCACTACCTGACCTTGCACGAAGGCACTATCCAGCTGAGCGCCCCTCCTGATCGGGGTGTCGGCCAGACGGCCATCGACCCCTTTCTGCGCTCGCTGGCGGCGGACCAGCAGGAACGGGCCGTCTGCATCATTCTGTCCGGCACGGGCACCCACGGTTCGCTGGGGCTCAAGGCAGTCAAGGCCGAGGGCGGCATGGCCATGGTGCAGGAACCGTCCACCGCCGAGTACGACCGCATGCCGCTCTCCGCCATCGAAACCGGGCTGGCCGACTACGTGCTGCCGCCCGGCCAGATGCCGGAGGAACTGCTCAAATACGTGCAGCACTTCGTTGCCGGAGCCGCCGCGCAGCCCGAGCCGTCCGCCGTCCAGGACGACCTGACCCAGGTGCTGGCACTGCTGCGGGCGCGCACCCAGTTCGATTTCCGCGCCTACCGCAAGCGCATGCTGCTGCGCCGCGTCCAGCGGCGAATGGGGCTCAATCACCTGGACCGGCTCATCGACTATCTGGCACTGCTGCGCGAACGGCCGGATGAACTCAGCCAGCTTTTCAAGGACCTGCTGATCAGTGTCACCCACTTTTTCCGCGACCCCGAGATGTTCCAGACCCTGGAGACCCAGGTGCTGCCCGGACTGATGGACGGGCAGGGCACGGACGCCCCGGTTCGGGTATGGGTGCCCGGCTGCGCCACCGGGGAGGAGGCCTACTCGATCGCCATGCTGCTCATCGAGCGCATCGCCGCGACGGGCAAGGCCCGCCCGATCCAGATCTTCGCCACCGATGTGGACGAGGGCGCCCTCGAAGTGGCCCGCCGCGGCATCTACCCGGAAGCGCTGGTGGCTGACCTGTCCCGCCAGCAGCTGGAGCGCTTCTTCACCCGGGCCGATACCCACCACTGGCAGGTGAGCAAGCAGCTGCGGGAAACCGTGCTGTTCGCTCCCCAGAACATTCTGGCCGATGCCCCGTTCTCCAGGCTGGACCTGGTGAGCTGCCGCAACCTGCTCATCTACCTGGAGCCGGAGGTGCAGCAGAAGCTGTTGCAGTTGTTCCATTTCGCCCTCAACGAAGGCGGCACCCTGATCCTCGGCCCCTCGGAGAGCATTGGTCGGCAGACCGACCTCTATCAGCCGGTCTCCAAAAAGTGGCGCATCTTCCGCCGCGTCAGCACGGCGCGTCCCGCCCGCGCCGGGTTTCCGGTTCAGGCCGGCAAGCGCATGAGCGAGCTGCAGCCCGCGCCGCCACCGGCCCCAGTCCAGCAGCAAAACCTGACCGAACTGATCCGGAAAATCCTGCTCGAGGAGTACGCCCCTGCTGCCGTGGTCATCAACCGGCACTACGAGGTGCTGCACTACTCGGGGCCGACCCAGCTGTATCTGCAACAACCCGGCGGGCCGCCTTCGCATGACCTGCTGACGCTGGCCCATTCCGCCTTGCGGCCACGCATCCGCGCCGCGGTGATCAAGGCTGTCAACGAGGAGGAGCGCGTCGACGTCGGCGGCATCCGCATCAAGCGCGCCGGGCAACCGGCCATGGTGCGCCTCGCGGTGCAGCCGTTGCCGGGCAAGCTGGCAGAGGAGGGGGGTTTGCTGGTCACCTTCCAGGACGAGCCGGAAGCGCCCCAGGCAGCGGGCGCAGAAGAGGCAAAGCCCGACGAGCAGCTGGTACACCAGCTGGAGTACGAGCTGAAAACCTCGCGCGAGGAACTGCAGAGCACGATCGAGGAACTGGAAAGCAGCAACGAGGAACTCAAAGCTTCCAATGAGGAAGTCATGTCGATGAACGAGGAGTTGCAGTCCGCCAACGAGGAACTGGAGACCTCCAAGGAGGAGTTGCAGTCGCTCAACGAGGAACTGAGCACGGTCAATTCCCAGTTGCGGGACAAGGTGGACCAGCTGGAAGATTCCAGCAACGACATGGCCAATCTGCTGGCCAGCGTCGACAACGCCACCCTGTTTCTCGGGGTCGACCGCACCATCCAGCGCTTCACGCCCAGCGCCACCCGCCTGTTCAACCTGATCGCCACCGACGTCGGCCGCCCCATCGACCACATCACCGCCCGTTTCGAGGATCCGGACTTGTCGCGGGATATCGATCGGGTGCTGCAGGATCTGGCGCCCAGCGAGCGCGAAGTGTCGCGCGACAAGGAACAATGGTTTTTGCGCCGCATTACGCCATACCGAACCGCGGACAACCGCATCAGCGGCGTGGTGCTGAGTCTGACCGATATTACGCGGCTCAAGCGGGCCGAGCTGGATCTGCGCAACCTGACGGTGCATCTCGAGCAGCGGGTGAGCGAGCGCACCGCCGATCTGGAAACCCAAATCAAGGAGCGGCAGCTCGCGGAGCGGGCTCTGCGCGAGAGCGAACAGAAATTTCGCACCCTTATCAACGACGCGCCTGTCGGGATATGCCAGGCTGATCTGCATGACGGACGCTTCCTGATGGTAAATCCCCGCTTCTGCGCCATCATCGGATACAGCGAAGCTGAATTGCTCGGCCGGTCTTTCTCGGAGTTCGCCCATCCGGACGATCGGGCCGTCGACTTTGAAGGCTTTCTTCGCCTGGGGCGCGGCAAGGTTCCAGGCTATCAAACGGAAAGACGCTATGTCCGCAAGGACGGCGCCACCCTATGGGTCGACGTGAAAGTGATTCTGGTGCGCGATCCTCAAGGGCGACCCTTGCACGCGCTCGCGGTGATTGCCGATATCAGCGAGCGCAAGCTGCTGCAGACGCAACTGACCGAGCACAGCGCACAACTGCAACATGAGCGCAATTCCATCGACGCCATCCTGAATACCGTGGCCACCTTGATCCTCGTTGTCGACACCGAAGGACGGCTGGTTCGATTCAACAGGGCCTGCAATACGACGACGGGCTATGACTTTGCCGAATTCCAGGGCAGCTCGGCCTGGCAGGACCTGATTCCCCCTGATGAAATAGAAGGCGTTCGAGATGTCATTGAAAGGCTGCGGTCAGGGGAGGACCAGGTTCTGCACGAGAATCACTGGCTTCACCGGGACGGCTCCATGCGCCTACTCAGCTGGAGAAATTCGGTACTCAAGGACGAAGCGGGTCAGGTTCAATACATCATCGGTACCGGAATCGACATCACGGAACAGCGACGAGCCGAGAACAGGGCGCGGGAAACCCTGGAAGAAGCCTCCCGCCTGCAGCGCCTGCAGACTGCCAACGAACTGGCGACCCTGCTCGCCCACGAGCTCAACCAGCCGCTCGCCGCCATCGCGACCTATGCCGAGGTTGGCCTGCAACTCCTGCGCCAAACGCCGCTGGAGCAGGACAAGCTGACGGGTAATCTGGAGCGGATCAGCCAGCAATCCCTGCGCGCCGGCGAAGCCATCCGTCATATGCGCGCGTTTGTGGGCCGGGGTAGGATCGACCCGGTGCCGCTGGATCTGGATGCCGTGGTGCGCAGCACCTGTTCCCTGATGGAACCGAAGGCACGTATCAGCGGCGTCAACATCGTGCTCGACCTGGCCGAGACGCTGCCGCCGGTCATGGGGGTGGATGTGCACATCGAGCAGGTGCTGCTCAATCTGCTGCGCAACGCCATCGACGCCATCCGCGACGCCGGCATGAAAAGCGGCAGCATCACCGTAGCGACGCGGCGGGTTGAAAACATGGCCCAGGTCAGCGTTTGCGACAGCGGTCCGGGCATCGATGCGGCGATGGCCGCCAAGGTGTTCGAGCCCCTGTCCAGCCACAAGGAATATGGACTGGGGGTGGGGCTACGCATCAGCCGCAGCCTGATCGAGGCCCACGGCGGCCGGCTTTGGGTGGAGCCCCACAGTCCCGGCGGCTTTTTCCATTTCATTCTGCCCTTCGCCCCGTGAACCAGATGGTATTTGTTGTCGACGACGACGCAGCGATGCGCGACGCCCTTGTCCAGTTGCTGGAGACGGCCGGCCTGCAGGTGGAAAGCCATGCCGACGGCCCCACCTTCCTGGCAGCCTATGAGGAACACCGCCCGGGCTGTCTGTTGCTGGACATGGCCATGCCCGGCATGAGCGGGCTCGAAGTTCAGGCGGTGCTGAACGCGCACGGCCTGACCATTCCCATTGTCTTTCTGACCGGCCACAGCGATATTCCCATGGCCGTGCGAGCGGTGCAGGCCGGCGCCGTGGATTTTCTGGAAAAGCCCATTCAGGGCGCTGCACTGCTCGAACGGGTGCAGCGGGCCCTGGCGCTCGACCAGGAATGGCGCCAGACACAGGGCCGTAGCCAGGCCATCCAGCAGCGCTATGCCCGCTTGAGTTCACGCGAGCGGGAGTGCATGGCGCTGGTGGTGTCCGGCCTCTCCAGCAAGGAGATCGCCCGGGAACTGGGCATCAGCCCGCGCACGGTGGAGGTTCACCGTACCCATGTCATGCACAAGATGGGCGCCGCCAACCTGGCGGACCTGGTCAACATGGCCGCTTGCTGCAAACCCTGATCCATCCCCCGCTTCCGCCACTTTCTGGCTAAGTAGTTCTACTAAGTGTCGGCACCGATGATGACCCGTCGCCATGAGGGGTATTCTTTGGCTGGGTATTTTGTACCAATCGATTTTGACCGGTGACCGTCCGGGCACCCGCTTATTCCGGGTGCTTGGTTCAGACAGGTTCGCAATTGGGTCGGTAACGCGAATCAGCATCGCTCAAGTGGAGTATGCGCCCTGCCCTCAGCCGGGCACTGCCACCCTGCACAGCAATTTCTGATCGGAGGTGAATATGTGGCCCGATGATTTTCATGATCCGGAAACGCGCTACCGTGCCACGGAGGAAAGCGCCGACGCCAAAGAAACCCGGGACGGCGGAGGGCCTGCAACCGAAAACCAGGGCGACGACGCTTACGCTCTGGACATCACTCAACGCTATTTCGAAGACATCAGCCGTCTGCGCATACTGAGTGCTGAAGAGGAACAGGACTACGCCCGGCGCATGCATCACGGCGATCACGAGGCACGCGAGGTGCTGATCACGCACAACCTCAGGCTGGTCGTGTATGTCGCCAAGCGCTATCTGGGACGCGGCCTGCCACTGCTGGATCTGGTCGAGGAAGGCAACCTGGGGCTCATGCACGCCCTGGAGAAATTCGATCCGGATCGCGGCTTTCGTCTGTCGACTTACGCCACTTGGTGGATCCGCCAATCCATCGAGCGGGCCCTGATGAATCAGTCGCGCACCATCCGCCTGCCCGTGCATGTGGCCAAGGAACTCAACGGCTGCCTGCGGGCCCGCAGCACGCTGGAAAAGCAGGGAATGTCGGATCCGGGGGCGGAGGCGATCGCCCGCCTCACGGGCAAACCCGTCGAGGCTGTGCGCAAGGTCATGCAGCTGAACAGGCCGCCTGTCCCCCTCGATGCCCCCCTGGATATCGACCCCGACCTGACACTGGGTGAAGCCATCGCCGACGAGCGTTGCGTGCCCCCCGAAGAGCGCCTGTATCAAGCCGAACTTGAACAATTTGTAATGGAATGGCTGGCCAAGCTTTCGGACAAGCACCGCTGGGTGATCGAGCGACGCTTCGGACTGAACGACCAGGACATGGCCACCCTGGAAGAACTGGCCAGGGACCTCCAGGTCACCCGCGAGCGGGTCCGGCAGATCCAGGTGGAAGCGCAAAAAGAACTGGCCATCGGCCTCAGGGAAAAGGGCGTGCATAAAGAGAACTGGCTGCTGTGATGCCCCGCGACATTACCGCGAATAAAGTCCGACCGGCCGCCAGATCATGAGCCGCATATTGATTGCCCTGCATGGCCATCAGATCAGACGGTCGGTGCTGAATGCCGTCTTCGATTACTGCAGGAAAATGAAATTCAAGGTCAATGTCCTGCTGGTGGACGGGGAAGATGCGCCGTCGCCGATACTGACGGATTTCCTGGTCAGATTGAAGCAGGCCGGGCTGAATGGCCGCCTGTACCGGCAAGCGGGTTCTCTCGGTCAGGCAGTGCTGAAACATGCGAGTCGCCACAAGGACATTCGCCTGATCCTGGTGGACAGCATGAAGCACTGGGGCGCCAGTGTCCCCTTGAGAGCCCTGTCGCAACCCGTTGGCTTGTTCAGCGGCGTTGTTGCCTCCTGAAAGCGACACCCGCCATCCAGCAGGGGAGCAACGGAAAGGGCGCCATGAATCATCTAAGCCAAGACAGGAATCATTTTATGCCAGGCGCTTTCTTGAGCCCGACATCAGACGAGCGCACGTTGGATACGCATCTTTCGGACGCTTTTGTGTATTTTCCCGACGCGCTCATTCTGGCTGATGCCGAAGCCCGGGTTTCTTATCTGAACCCGGCAGCAGAGCAGTTGCTCGGATTGCCGCTGAAAAAAACACGCGGCCATATGCTGGACAAGGTGCTGACCCTGCAGGACGGGGTGACACGGCAATCCATTCAGATAGGTGACTTTTCCAGCCAGCACACGCCATTCTCCGGGGCGTTCCATCTTCTTGTGCGCAACGGGGGCGGCGCCATTCCCGTGCAATGCAGTGTTGCACTGACCCGAACCGGTTCGGGGGCGACGGGCGGTTACATGATTGTGCTGCGTAATGCCAGCGGCCTGCAGTTGTACATCGACAAGCTGGTGACGCAGTCGATGCACGACGAGCACTCACGCCTGCTGCGGCGTGCCGAGCTGGTCAAGCGCTTGTGGCGCCTGTTGCAGGAAGCCGACGACGGCGAGACCCAGGCATTCATGTATCTTGATCTGGACAACTTCAAATCCGTCAACGACACGGCCGGTCACGCGGCGGGCGATCTCGCCATCCGCCAGATCGCTGCGCGCCTCAAGGACGTGGTGCGCGGTCGGGACACCCTGGCACGGCTGGGTGGGGATGAATTCGGCCTGCTGCTGGAGCGCTGTCCGGCGGAGCGCGCGCGCCAGCGTGCGGAGCAACTGCATCGGGTAGTGGAATCCTATGTCCTGCGCTGGAACGGCGAAACATTCCGCCTGGGCGTCAGTATCGGCCTCGCCATCTTCAAAACGCACAAGCACAGTCTGAACGCCATTCTGGCCGCGGCGGATGCGGCGTGCTATCAGGCCAAGCGTAACGGCGGTGAAGGCCCCCACATCCAGGAAATCGCACTCGACTGAGTTTTTGCCTGGTTTGGCAGGGCTTGCCGGAACCAATAAGCAGGGAGAAACAAGGTTCGGAATACACGAGCCACGGCCAGCCAATGTTTTCTGGCGAGACGGAGTGAATTGATGCAGAACGACCATACCTGGGCGGTGGTGCTGGCGGCGGGTGAAGGCAAACGGCTTGCGGCGCTGACGGCCGATGAAGCGGGCAGGCATGTGCCCAAGCAATTTTGTTCGCTCCACGGCGGGCCGTCGCTGTTCGGGCTCGCGCTGACGCGGGCAAGGGCCATCGTTCCCGAGGATCGGGTCTGTGCTGTGGTGGCAAAAGGGCATGAGCACTGGTGGCGACAGCAACCCCATGACATGCATCCGGACAACCTGATCGTCCAGCCGCGCAATCGCGGCACGGGTAATGGCGTGCTGCTTGCCCTCACGTACATCCTTAAACGTGACCCCCAGGCACGGTTGATTTTTCTTCCCGCCGACCATCATGTGCTGGCTGAGGAAACACTGATTCAGGCCATGTCGTCCATGCTTGCCGGGATGCCGGCGCAAGCGAGGGAAATTTTCCTGCTGGGGATCGAGCCTGACGATGCCGATCCGGAACTGGGCTACATCATCCCGCAGAAGGTGGCCCAACAGCATGCGCAAGGGGTACGGAATTTTGTCGAGAAGCCATCCCGGGGCGTGGCGAGCAAACTGATTCAGGAAGGCGGCTTGTGGAACAGCGGCATTTTCGCCGTGGCCGGCGATCGCCTGCTGGAACTGTTCAAGGCGCGCTTTCCGGACCACGCCCAGGACATCAGCGCGACGACCGCCAGGATAGCCGACCCAACCCATCCTTCGTGGGCACTGAACCACCTGTACGAGCGGATTTCAGACATCGATTTCTCACATCATATCCTGCAGCTCCAGGTGGCGGATTTGCAGGTGGTTCCCGTGCCGCAATGCGGCTGGTCGGATCTTGGCACGCCGCATCGGGTCGCCGAACGGGTGAACCTGCTTTCAGGCAACGCCTTCAGCGCCAACGATTCTTTTGGAGAAACAGCTTTCCTTGACCTGGCGGATGCGGTGATCAGGGCTGACGAGCGTGGGAGCGTTGCTCAGGCGGCTGTCTAGCATGCTAACAGCGGCTGGGAAACGGGGGCGAGCAGGTAAATTCAGGGCTTCCCCGCCATGCCTTTGTCTGTCGCGGCGACTGGCGAAAAGGTGCAGCGTGTTCGTGGTCGGGGGAGGGTTCCAGCATTGAGTTGTAAGGACGGGGGTTTAACTTCGCGCGCATCCTTCAATAAACACTACAACCAGTTGATTATGATTAGAAAGCCACGCGCACCGGCTGGCACCCTCTGGTGCGCGTGGCGTATTTCTCCGGTTTGCGGCGTCGGGCGATTACTTCGCTGCAAGCAAGATTTTCCATGATGACTTCATCCTTACAAGTTGATCATAAGTAGGCGGAGCGCCTACAAAATCAAACCTAGTTTGGGGCGCGGAGATATCAAGGGGCAACGCGGATGCAACATCAGCTGCGGGGCCAGGTTTGCGCGTGGGGCTCATGAAAAATCCTCCAGGAAAATCGGGATGCCCAACGCATAGCTTAGGGGCCGCGCGCTTTTGCGCCGCTAGAGCGCCGGGTTGTGCGGTGCGGATTTGGAGATGACGTGGAACCAACCAAAGAGCAGATAGGCGAGGTGCTGACCTCGATTGTGGCGAGAGCAGATAGCGAACTGATTGCTCTGGACGAAGCCGGCCTTGCGGCGCAGTGGTACTGGCGCTGGGAAGAAGGCCGAAGCATTGAATGGAACACCTACAAATTTAGCGACGCGCTGGAAATGCACAAGCGTAGGTGCCGCCGCTGGGAGGAACACCACAACGGAAACGCCTGCGTGGTTGAGCGAGTGCGCGACAAATATGTGATGCCGCGAGTGCGCGAGTTCCTGGAGGCGCTAGCGGCGCACAACAGCCCGATGACCGGCCTTTTGCCGATGATTTCGGCTACTGCGCCCTTTGTAAATTGCAGGTAGCGCCTGGCTCATTTTCGCCCGCTCGCTGCTGCTGTTCCTTGTACTTGCAACTGAAAGTTTCAATCACCTTCTCCATGATTTTTCGCTTTCCACAAGGCGAAGGTGGCACCCGTTGGATCGGTAATGATGCTCATCCAGCCATAGTCGCCCACCTCCACGACATTCTGGATGATGGTCGCCCCCAGTGACCTGGCTTTTTCAGTCATGGCAGCGACATCGTTCACGCCGATATAGGCCAACCAGTGGGGTGGCACGCCTGGGGCCGGGTTGCTCATCATGCCGCCGCCGGTGCCTGAACCCACGTTGATCATGGTGTAAGTACCGCCGCCTCCGGGCATGGGCAGGTCCTGCAACACCCAGTCGAACAGACCGGAATAAAATTCCTTTGCCTTGGCGAGATCGCCGGTATGCAGCTCAACATGCACGAATGGGTTTGCCATGGTCGCTTCTCCTTTCAATCCAGTTTCATGTGCGCTCGATGAGCGGGGTGCCTATCAGCCAGCCATGCAGCCAGAGGACGAAGGCGGCATAGAGCGCAAGGCCTCCGATAACGGCAATGATGTCGTTCGCCCTGGAGAGCGGGGGGCCAGGGATGGCGCGCTGAGTGCGGTGCTTCATCGAGATACGGTCCAGCACCGCCCAGACGAGGAACGCGCCGAATAGCAGCACGTCGGCCAGCATGCCGTTGGCGAGCAGGTGGGCGACGGCCCACAGCTTGGTGGCCACCAGCATGGGGTGTTGGGCGGCGGCCTGGATGCGCCCCGGCAGATAGGCCGCCAGCAGCAGGGGAAAAACGGGGACGAGCAGGACCATCGCCACGGGGTGCAGCCACGCGGGCGGCGTGTAGAGAACCACTGGGTCCTGACGGGCGAGCCCGTAGCCCCACACGATCAGCACGAATCCGGCAATGGATACCAGCGCGTATACGCCTTGCCACGTCCATTCGCCCATTCTCGCGGCCATGCGGTTGCGCCAGGGATCGCTGACAATGGACACGGAATGCACGGCGAAGAAGATGACCAGCCCAAGCAGAAGTGCGTTCATCCGTTAATCCCCCGATCAGTTGTCAACGTTCACCGCTCGAGCTGGTCGAGCAGGGGGGTGTCATGGGGGGTGCGGGTAGACATGGCAGTCTCCAATCAGTAACGAAGACGTATCCCAATATAGCAATATAGTCAATACTTGACTGTTTTTGTCGGAATAATCCAAATGGGTAGGTGGCCTGCTTTGCCCGGTACATAAGAAAATTTCTGGCGCGGCAAGGCAGCGCGATCGGCGGTACTCCCCACCCTTGTCTATTGGATGGCCGGTGCTATAAATCCGATCCCCCATTCACTTTCAAGGAGCAGATGATGCGTAAACCATTCATGATCCTGTTGCTGGCCGGGCTGTTTTCAAATGCCGCGCTGGCCCTTGACGATGTCGTTACCGTCAAGCTCGTAGCGCAGAACAATTCGGGGCAAAACGGCGTCGCAACCCTGATGCCGGAAGGGGACAAGACCAAGGTGGTGATCGAGATTCCCAACGCGCCTACCGACGTTGCCCAGCCCGCACACATCCATCTGGGAAGCTGCGACAAGCTGGACAAGGCGCCGAAGTGGAATCTGGAAGCCGTCAAGGGCGGGCGCTCCGTCACCATGGTTCCTGTGTCGCTGGATACCATCCTGAAAGACAGGACGGCGATCAACGTCCACAAGAGCGCGGCAGAGGCGCAGATTTATGTTTCCTGCGGCAACATCATTGCGGTGATGTAGCGGTCGGGATGTCCGGCGTAACGTCCGGAGCGGGAGGCCCGTCCTCCCGGGGGGTTACTGTTTACCTGCTCACGGCAAGCTGGTTGATCACGTTGTCTACGGCGAACAGGCACCAGGCATCCTGTTCGGCCCGGTCTTTCTCGGCCTGGGTGGCGACCAGGCCGTCCAGGGTGACCACGTAATCGTGGGTGTGGATGCGGATCTGCTCGGGATGGGGAATCATCGGGTCCATTTCCAGCACCAGCGACAGGGCATCGCTGACTTCATCGTCGTTGTCCTGTTCCGGGGGCAGCACTTCCAGTGCGTCCACCACGTCGCGACAGCCGGGCACCCACCACGCCAGCACGCCTGCCAGCCGTTTGTGTGAAAGGCTGATGACCCAGCCATCCAGCGTCACCACCCCATCCTTCACTGAGACCAGGATGTCGCCGCTGGCGTCGTCGTCCAGGATTTCCTGCACGGTGAAGGTTTGCCCCTTCTTCATCACGCGCAGCGAGCAGTTCTTCAAATCGCGTGCGTCAAGCAGGAAGGTTTCAAGGGCATCCAGAATCTCGCCGTCACCCTTGCGTTCCGTGGGCGCCACATGCAGCCGGTCGACCACGCCGCGCACATCGGTTACCGCGCCTGCAAGTTCGAGGGCGCGCTTTTTCGCGGCAATGCTCTCCACGTCGCCTTCCATGACCAGAACGCTGTCGTCGGTCATGTCGAGATGGACGGGCCAGCGATGCAGGTTGATGTGCGGTTCGCGTTCAAGCGCCGCGCGTATTGTTTTGAGGACTGGGTTTCCGTTTTGCATGATGGGGCACCTCCAGGTTCAACATAGCACATGGTTTCAGCCGTTATTTCCGGTTTGCAACACTAGTCTCAACGGGTGTCGCCGGGCCCACCGGGAAAGCGTATTTCCGCAACCAGGGGCAGATGGTCGGAGGCGACGCGCGCCAGTTCCGAATTGGGGACCTCGATGCTGGCCACTTCAAGCCCGGGGCTGATCAAGATGTGGTCAATGCGCATGGTCGGGAGGCGGCTGGAAAAGGTAGCTTGGGGACGGTGGTGTTTCGCCTCGGTTTGAGCGTCTTTGAGTTGGCCGCCGAGTCGACTGCACACCGGCGACGACGGCAATGCGTTGAAGTCACCGCACAGAATCACCGGTTCACGGCACTGTTCGTGCGCCAGCCAGTCACTGCCGAGCAGGGCCTCGACCTGGGCGACGCGTTCGCGCGGGTACAGGCCCAGATGGGTATTGATGATCTGAACTTCCCTGCCGTTCAGGTCGATGGCAACCCACAATGCCCCACGCGGCTCCAGGTGTGGTTTGTCGGCGAGTCCGGGCAGGGGGCCGGCCTTGACCAGGCGCTGCGGCAGATGCGTCAGGATGGCATCCCCATAGCGTTCTTCCTCAAGGTGCATGGCTGGGTGGAAATGGAATTCCATCTCCAGGTAACGGGCGATCAGGTGCGCCTGGTCCATGCCCTGGCTGCGCGCGCGGCCCACGTCCAGTTCCTGCAGCGCCACCACATCCGGCCTGGCGCGGGCAATCACGCGTGCGATGCGTTCGGCATCGAGCTTGCCGTCCATGCCGACGCAACTGTGCACGTTGTAGGTCATGACGCGAAGGCGGTCCGTCTGCGTGGCGACGGTCCGTTTGCGGGCGCCTCGGGCTTGATGGTCCGGGCGCCCCAGGTGCTGCAGCGCCGCTCTGCGCAGATCGATCGGACGTAGATAGTCATGTTCGCGCGCCGCCAACGGCGTGTCCCGGGGAAGCAGGGCGAAGCCGTTGGTTTCTTCCGGCGACGCACCGGCGTGCGCGCCGTTCTCCACGGCGAAGGTCATCGGCATCACGCCCTCGCGCCAGCCGAGCAGCACGAGGTCGCCGGCATCCGCATGTTCGCAGAGGCGCACCAGGTCCTCGCCGACCGAATCGAGAAATGGGTGTTGCGAACCCAACAGCGCGGCCCGGTCCTGCGGCAAACGGAATTCGCCGGCCTCGGTGCGGGCACACAGCATGCCTGGTCCCACCACACTGAGCACGAGCGGAACCTTGTGCGTGTGCGCCAGTTCGCGGGCGACAAAGTCGCGCGCGAACTGGCGCACACGCACAAGGTTCCGCTCGTGCTCAGTGTGGT
>DATMWS010000200.1:0-14479 GCA_035562135.1 Thiobacillus sp.
GGCTTCTACGTCAACGCCACGCAGGCGCCGTGGGCCACGCACTATCAGATGTACGACTACGTCACCCGCGAATTGCCGGCGCTGGTCGAGGCTAACTTCCCCGTTATTCCCGGCAGGCGCGCCATCAGCGGGCACTCGATGGGCGGCCACGGCGCGCTGATCTGCGCGCTGAAAAATCCCGGCCTATACGCCTCGGTCTCCGCCTTCGCGCCCATCTGCAATCCGGTGATCAGCCCCTGGGGGCAAGGCTGCTTCGGCGCCTATCTCGGCGACGACCGAAAAGCCTGGGAAGCCTGGGACGCCACCTGCCTGATTCAAGCCGGCGCGCCGCTGCCGCCCGCGCAGATCGACCACGGCACCGCCGACGAATTTCTGGCCGAGCAACTGTTTCCCCATAATCTGCAGGCCGCGTGCGCCGCTCGCGGCATCCCGCTCACGCTGCGGATGCAGGACGGCTACGATCACAGCTACCACTTCATCGCCACCTTCATCGGCGAGCACCTGGCGTTCCACGCGCGGGCGATGGCGGCATAAATTTTCGGCATTACGCCCGACGCCACTTCGCACCAAGCTAGAACCATTTATGTCGGGCAAAAAAATCTTGAATGGACAGACAGGCTTGCCGGGAACAGGATTGTCGCTTCCGGTCCATCCGCCCGAATAGAGGTGGATGGCATTTTAGGAACCGTTAAAGGAGACTCGCCATGACCCTGACCTATACCCGCCTGCCCGCCCGCAATCTCGACAAGACCGCCGGTCTGCTACGCCCCGCCTGCGTGCTGCCCGAGCGGGTGGGACTGGATAATCCGGCACTCGACGTGATGACCGATTTCCGTCGCCTGACCGCCTTCATCGCCACCCCTGGCGACACCATCCAGCAGGCCGAACAGCGCATGATCCGCCGCAAGGTGCGCCTGCTGTTCGTCATGGACGGCCAGGACCGCGTGGCGGGGCTCATCACCAGCACCGACATTCACGGCGAAAAACCCTTGCAGGTGGTACAAAGCCGCGGCATCCGCCGCGACGAAGTGCTGGTGGCCGACATCATGACCCCGGTGGAGCGGCTGGAAGCGGTCGACTTCGACGACATCGCCCATGCCCGCGTCGGCCACGTGCTGGAAACGCTCAAGGCGCGCGGTCGCCAGCACGCACTGGTGATTGAAAATGCAAACGGCCAGCATATGGTACGGGGCCTGCTGTCGCTGTCGCAGCTGTGCAAGCAGCTCGGCATCAACGTCGATACCACCGAAGTGGCAAACACCTTCATCGAAATCGAACAGCAGCTGGCGCACGTCTGAACGGCCGAACCGTTGCGCCTGCACGGGCAGGTGCAACGGCAGCGTGTGCTGCTGCGAACTGACCCAGGCTGCGCAAGCGTCCGGGGCTCACGCACTATCCCACGCAGTACCCAAGGTTTTCCCGCACGGCGTCTTGTGCTCAAATCCCGGACTTCCGGTCGCGACTGCACGCGCCGGCGGAGCTGGACCGAAAAACACCATAACAAGCACATGAATATTTCCGTCAGCGAACTGATCGTCCGGTATCTGGAGCGCCTGGGCATCGACCACATCTTCGGCATGCCGGGCGCGCACGTGCTGCCGATCTACGACCGCCTGCATGATTCCAGGGTGAAGAGCGTGCTGGTGAAGCACGAGCAGGGCGCGGCGTTCATGGCGGGCGGCCATGCACGGGTGTCGCACCGGCCCTCCGCCTGCATCGCCACCGCGGGGCCGGGCGCGACCAACCTCATCACCGGGATTGCCAACGCCTACGCCGAGCGGCTGCCGGTGCTGGCGATCACCGGCGAGACCTCGACCTATATCTTCGGCAAGGGCGGCCTGCAGGAAAGCTCGGGCGAAGGCGGCGCCATCGACCAGGGCGCGCTGTTCGCCAGCATCACGCGCTATCACAAGCTCATCGAACGCACCGACTATCTGGGCCAGGTGCTGAACCAGGCCACGCAGGCGCTGCTCGGGCGCGAGCCGGGGCCGGTGCTGCTGTCGATCCCGTACAACGTGCAGAAGGAGCTGGTCGACGACCGCGTGCTCGATCAGATTCATTTCCCCGGCCGGGCTGCGATGCGCCACACGACACCCACCGCTGCATACGACTCCACATGGGCTTCAGCCCATAGTGGATCGGAGTCCTTTAGGGAACTCGCCGACCTGCTGCGCACCGCGCGCTATCCGGTGATCGTCGCGGGCTACGGCTGCATTCAGGCAGGCGCGCGCGACGTCGTCGCCGCGCTTTCCGAACGCTTCAACATCCCGGTCACCACCAGCCTCAAGGCCAAGGGCGTGGTGACCGAGGGGACAGCCTTGTCGCTGGGCTGCCTTGGCGTGACGTCCAATGGCGAGGCGTACCGCTACCTCGTCGACCACGCCGACCTGCTGGTTTTTCTGGGCGCAGGCTTCAATGAACGCACCAGCTATCTGTGGGACACCAAGCTCCTCGCCAACAAGAAAATCGCCCAGGTGGACCGCGACCCCGCGCAACTCGGCCGCGTGTTCCAGCCGGATGTGGCGATTTGCAGTGACATCCGCGCGGTGGTGGAAGACGTGTTCGCCACGCTGGAAGCCGACGCCATGCCGCCCAAGGCCCTCGACCTGCTCGACAGCCACCGCGTCACCCTCATGCAGACAACAGGTGGGGATGCGGCTGCGCAACCGGAACCCTTCCGCCTGATGCAGGCCTTTTTCAGCGGGCTCGCCCAACGCTTCCCGCACAACGCGCTGGTTTTCGACGACAACATCGTCTTCGCGCAAAGCTACTTCGACGTCTCCGACCGCAACCACTACTTCCCGAATTCCGGCATCTCGTCGCTCGGCCACGCAATCCCCGCCGCGATCGGCGCGCGCTGCTTTGCCAAGGACAGCCCCACCTTCGCCATCCTCGGCGACGGCGGCTTCCAGATGTGCTGCATGGAAATGATGACGGCGGTGAACTACGGCATCCCGCTCAACGTGGTGGTGATCAACAACGGCACCCTCTCCCTCATCCGCAAGAACCAGTTCCAGCTCTACGGCGAACGCTACATCGACTGCGACTTCACGAACCCCGACTTCGGCCTGCTCGCGCAGTCGTTCGGCGTGCCGCACTATCGCATCGAGACCGAGGCCGATCTCGACGCCCTGTTCGCAAACGCCGACCTGGAAAACGCGATCAACCTCATCGAAATCCTGCTCGACAAACATGCCTTCCCCCGCTATCTGTCGGCTCGCTAGCCTAGACGAGCAAATCGCGGCGCAGCACGCCGTTATTGCCCGGCTTGAAACCGCGCTGTGGGAAGGCGGCTTCAACGCATCGCTGTTGCCGTCGTATCAGTCGGCATGGCGCAGGCTGGAAGCACTGATCGCCGCGCGCGGCGACGACCGCCGCCACCATTTCGTCCTAGTCATCCCGGTCGCCGACAGCCCGGCGCAGTTGCGCCGCTGCCTTGCCAGCCTGCTGCAACTCTGCCGCCTGTATGGCTACGGCGGCATGAAGGACGGCCATTTCCAGAAGGTCTCGGTCATTCTCGCCGACGACACGCAGGCGCCCGACCTCATCGCCGCGAATCAGGCCATCGCCCGCGCGTTCGACGCCCAGGGCCTGGCCATCCGCTACTTCGGCCTGACCGAGCAGCTGGAGTTGATGGACGCGCTCGCCGGCGTGGCCGACCTCGGCACCATCGTCGGCAGCGCGCCGCGCGACGCGTTCGGCCACAAGGGCCAGGCGATGATGCGCAACATCGCCTATCTGAAGCTGGCGCAGATGCAGGAATCCGATGCCCTAAAGGATTCTTTTCAATACCCCTTGAGGGGTGCCCCGATCCACTACGCGCTGAAGTCCCGCAAGGCGGGATGGAGTCGTATGCGCCGCTGCTCTTCTACACGCTCGACGCCGACCAGCAGTTCAAGGTGAAGGTGGAAACGGCTGACGGCGATGGCAACGTCTGCGCGGTAAATTTCTTCGCGCAGCTGGACGCGATTTTCAGCAAGACCGACGCCGACGTGCTCACCGGCAAGGTCGTCGGCGACCCGCCGGTCTCCCCCGCCGTGATGGCCGGCAACTTCCTCGACGACGTCGCGGGCTTCCTGCACGAGATGGCGGCAAGCGACCCGGCACAGTCTTACCGCCCGAACGCGGCGAACGCCTCCGATGCCGACGCCGCCTACCACGACATGGCCCGGCTGTTCGGCTTCCAGCACCCGGCCGACGCTTACCGCTACCGTTGCCTGCTCGAAGGCACGCCGACCAACGCCAGGTGCTTTGACGACTTCGCGCAGCGGCTGAAAAGCTTCTTCCATGGCGAGCACCCCACCCGCATCACCTGGTACCGCCACCAGCCCGCGCTCGAAAGCGTGCAGCCCGCGCGCACGGTCTACACCGGCAACTATGTTTTCCGCCCCCGGGCATTGAACTGGTTCATCCCCTTCGCGCCGCTGCGCCTGCGCATGTCCGGCCCCACGCTGGGGCGGCTGATGAAAGCGGGGCTGGGGAATCAATTCGTTTCCGCCAACCTGCCGATGCTGCACACCCGCACCCTCGATGCCACCGGCGAGGCCGAGTTCCGCCCCGGCGTCGTCACCCACGCCGACAGCGCATCGACCTGGCCGACGAATTCGAACGGCAGTTTGTTGGCGACGTGATGCTGTTCAGCGTCGAGCGGCTGACCGCGCTGGGCTTTCCGCAACAAACCATATCCGACGCAGATCCGCCAATACCAGTGGGTGCAGCGCGACCTCGACCGGCTCGTGCTGAACCTGGTCGCCGCGCAGCCGCTGAGCAGCGAAACACGGGCGTCGCTGGAAGCGGACATCCGCCGGAATGTGGATGCGCAGATGGCGCTGGAGGTGAACACCCTGGATGACATCCCACGCACGGTTTCGGGGAAACACCGGTTTGTGATCGGGATGCCCTGACGGTCCGGGCGACCTCTTTATGCCAGTTGGGCTTGATCAGACACGCCTCACATAAACAAATTTTGCCAAGCCGGGGCTACACTCTAAAAGTCCACTATGGGCATACGTTCGCATCCTGACCATAAAAAGGAGAGCACCATGTCATTGCGTCTGTTGGCCATCACGGCCGCCTTTGTAATCGCACACACGACCGCCGCCGCGGATTCCATCGTCATCAAGTACTCGCACGTGGTCGCCGACCAGTCGCCCAAGGGACAGGCCGCGCTGAAGTTCAAGGAACTGGCCGAGAAGAAACTCCCCGGCAAAGTCGCGGTGCAGGTTTTCCCGAACAGCCAGCTCTTCGGCGACGGCAAGGAGATGGAGGCCCTGCTGCTCGGTGATGTGCAGATCATCGCGCCGTCGCTGGCCAAGTTCGGCAAATACACGAAGAAGCTGCAGGTCTTCGACCTGCCTTTCCTGTTCGACAACATCCAGGCCGTCGATCGCTTCCAGGCGGGTCAGAAGGGACAGGAACTGCTGAACTCGATGAACTCGAGCGGCATCAAGGGCCTGGGGTATCTGCACAACGGCATGAAGCAGTTGTCGGCCAACAAGCCGCTGCGCACGCCCGCCGACGCCAAGGGGCTGAAATTCCGCATCCAGAGCTCGGACGTGCTCGAAGCGCAGTTCGAGGCCGTCGGCGCCAACCCGCAGAAACTGGCCTTTGCCGAGGTGTACCAGGCGCTGCAATCCGGCGTGGTGGACGGCACCGAAAACCCGTGGGCCAACACCTACACGAAGAAATTCCATGAGGTCCAGAAATACGTCATGGAATCCGACCATGGCGTGCTCGACTACATGGTCATCACCAATGCCGGCTGGTGGGATGGCCTGCCCGCAGACATCCGCAAGGGCCTGAGCGAGGCGATGGTCGAGTCGATCAAGTTCGGCAACAAGGTCGCCTTTGAGGAATCCGCCAATTTCCGTCAGAAGGTGATCGACGACAAGAAGGCCGAAGTGCTGCCGATGAACCGGGCCGAACTCAACCAGTGGCGCAAGGCCATGGCCCCCGTGTGGAAGCGGTTCGAACCCGAGATTGGCAGAGACATCATCAACGCCGCACTCAAGGCCAACCAGCGCTGAGACCGAGGGGCCGGCGCCAGCGGCCGGCCCCCTATTGACATACATTATTGATCCGGCCACACCGGAGGGCACCCATGAAGATTCTCGACCGTATCGAGGAACTGATCGTCGTTGTCATGCTTGCGCTGATGACCCTGCTGACCTTTCTGCAGGTGGTCATGCGCTATGGCTTCAATTCGGGCTTCACGTGGGCGGTGGAGCTGACCACGATATTTTTTGCCGTGATGATCTTCGTCGGCATCTCGTACGGCGTGCGCACCGGCGCGCACATCGGGGTCGATGCGCTGATCAAGAAGCTCCCTCCAGGGCCGCGTCGCGCCACCTCGATTGTCATCGTGCTGCTGTGCCTGCTCTACGCCGGTCTCGTGATCTACGGCTCGTGGGTCTACGTCAGCAAGATGAAGCTCGTGGGCATCGAACTGGACGACCTGCCCATTCCGATCTGGGTCGTGCGTTCCATCCTGCCCCTCGGCTACGTGCTGTTGGCGCTGCGCTTCGGGCAGGTCCTGTGGGCGCTGGTCACCGGCCGCTCCGACAGGTTGCACCTCGGCAACGAGGCCGAAGATGCGCTCAGGCTCAAAAGCGAGTCGTCCGCATCATGAGCACCACTTTTCTTATCGTCTCACTCCTTCTCCTGATGGCCCTGGGCATGCCGGTGGCCATTTCACTGGGTCTGGCCAGCATCCTGACCATCCTGTTCTTCGCCGACGATTCGCTGGCGAGCCTGTCGATCAAGCTGTACGAGACCAGCGAGCACTACACGCTGCTGTCGATCCCGTTTTTCATCCTGGCCGGCACCATGATGAGCACCGGCGGCGTAGCCAAACGCATGGTGCGTTTTGCGGTCGCGGCCGTCGGACACCTGCGCGGCGGCCTGGCCATCGCCAGTGTGCTGGCCTGCACGCTGTTTGCCGCCGTATCCGGATCGAGCCCGGCCACCGTGGTGGCCATCGGCTCCATCGTGATCGCCGGCATGGTCAAAAGCGGCTACCCGAAGCCCTTCGCCGCCGGGGTGATCTGCAATGCCGGCACGCTGGGCATCCTGATGCCGCCGTCCATCGTCATGGTGATCTATGCCACCGTTACCGAAACATCGGTCGGCCGCATCTTCATGGCCGGCATCCTCCCTGCCCTGCTGCTGGCCGTCATGCTGGCGCTGGCAGTCTGGTGGCGTGCCGGCAAGCTGGCGCTGACCCGCACCGAGCGTGCCACTCCGCGCGAATTGCTGATCGCATTCAAGGACTCGATCTGGGGGCTGGCCTTGCTGGTCATCATCATGGGCGGCATCTACGGCGGCGTGTTCACGCCTACCGAAGCGGCGGCCGTCGCCGCGGTGTACGCCACGCTCATTGCGGTCTTCGTCTATCGCGACATCGGCGTGCGTCACCTGCCCGGAGTGCTGATGGAATCCGGCAAGACCACCGTGATGCTGATGTTCATCGTTGCCAACGCCTTGCTGTTTGCCCACGTGCTGACGACGGAACGCATCCCGCAGACGATCGCCGAGCACATTGTTGCTGCAGGCATGGAACCCTGGATGTTCCTGCTGGTGGTCAACCTCATTCTGCTGGTGGCGGGCAACTTCATGGAGCCCACCGGCATCATCCTGATTCTGGCGCCGATCTTCTTCCCGATCGCCACCCAGCTCGGTATCGATCCGATCCATCTCGGCATCATCATGGTGGTCAACATGGAAATCGGGATGATCACGCCCCCGGTGGGCTTGAATCTTTTTGTCACCAGCGGCATCACCGGCATGAGTCTGGTGCAGGTCACTCGCGCGGCCCTGCCGTGGCTGTCGGTTCTGCTCGTGTTTTTGTTGATGATCACCTACATCCCGCAAATCAGCCTGGTGCTGCCGCAGTTGCTGCTCGACTAACATTCCGGGCGGATGGTGTCCAAAACGCCCTTTGATTCAGACATCATGAATTCAATACTCAACCGTTTGCTCTCCTTCTGGATCGGACTTTTTGTCATGACCGGCTCGGCCGTCGCCGCGCCGCTCACCCTGGACGAACTGCTGGCGCACCCGGTGGCGCCCACCGGGGTGGTGTTTGAAATCGTCGACCGCGACCCGCGCGCGCTGGACGTGGCGCTGCCCTGGGTGAAGCAGGCCGCGCAAAAACTGAAGGAACGCCACCCCGGCCTGCCGATGGCACTGGTGACGCACGGCCAGGAAATGTTTGCCCTGCAGACCGGGGCGCGCGCCGGCAACCAGGCGATACACCAGATTGCGGAAAGTCTCAGCGACGATGGCATTCCGGTGCATGTCTGCGAGACCTATGCCGGCAGGCGCGGGCTGGCGGCCAAGGATTTCCCCGCCTACGTCGATGTGGCCCCCGCCGGCCCGACGCAAATCCGCAACTACGAAGCGCTCGATTATGTGCGGCTGGTGGTGCCCCGATCCGCGGTGCTGAAGGCGCGCTGAAGCGGATTCTTCCTTTTTCATGCATGCTGGCGATGGCGCATTCGCCCGCAGGCGTTTCAGTTAGCATTTAATCAATCCATAGGTTCGAGGTAGTCATGAGCGGGTTCGGTCTGGACAAGAAACGGGAAGAAACGCTGAAATTCCGCATCCAGCCGGGTGTGGACAAAAAGCAGCTCATCGGCGCCGAAGCCGTCAACCTGCTTTATTGCCAGTCCCGCATCAGCGTGGTCAGCTACTTCGTGCTGGTCCCGATGATGGTCTACCTCTTTGCGGGCAGTGTTCCGCCAACCTGGCTCTGGCTCTGGGCCGGCCTGCTTTCCGGCGCCGCGCTGATCCGGATACTGCTGGTGCGGAGCTACCTTCGCAGCGACATCCACACCGAAGACATCCAGGGCTGGGAGCGGCGCTTCGTCCTCAGCCTGCTTGCGGTCGGCACACTATGGGGCCTGCCCGGCTGGTTGTTCGCAGCCTGGCTCGGCCCCACGCACATGGTTGCCGTGGCCATGATGCTGTTCGGCCTGAGCGGCGGCAGCTTGAGCGCATTCGGACATCATCGCCCCTCGCATATGGCGTTCACTTGGCCCCTGATCGCGCCATTCGCCCTCCATCAGTTGCTGCAAACCGGCGCGCATGAAAGCCAGTTCATCGGCATCGCCAGCCTGCTGTATCTGGTTTTGACGACCGGCATCGTGTCCGGCTACCAGCGTGGCCTCTATGAAGCGCTGGCCACCAGCTATGAACGCCTGTCCAGCATCGGCGAACTGACCCAGGTTTCGCGGCAGCTGGAGCAATCCAATCTGAGCCTGGACGAACGCAACGACCGGCTGGCGGAAATGAACGATCTGTTTGCCGGCATGCTGGACAACAGCCACGTCATGATGGCCTTTCTCGATCGCGATTTCCGGTTCCAGTTCGTGAACGAGGCCTATGCCGCTGCCGGCCAGCGGCCGGCGGAAGCCTTCATCGGGCAGAGTCATTTTGCGCTCTACCCCGATCCCGACAACGAACGGATATTCAGGGACATCCTGGCCAGCGGCAAGCCCTACCGGGCGGACGCAAAACCTTTTTCGCACCCCGACCAGCCCGAGCGGGGAACCACCTACTGGGATGTCGATCTGCTGCCGGTCCATGATGCCAAGGGCGAGATCACGGGCCTGTTGCTCTCGCTGCTTGATGTGACTGACAGGGCCCGCGCGCTCAAGCAATTGGCCGAGCGTGAAACCTTTCTGTCGACGGTTCTAGATACCGTGGGGGATGGGTTGGTGGTGTCGGATGCCAGAGGGCGCATCCTCAATGTCACGCCCCCCCTGTGCCGGATGTACGGCTATGGCGAAACCGAACTGGTGGGCCAGAACATCAGCATGCTGATCGGCGGCCACGACCGCATGCGACATGGCGGCTACGTGGAGCAGCACGTCGCCAGGCCGGCGAAAAAACTGTTCAGGCGGATGGTGGAGGGTGAGGGCGTGCGACGCGATGGCACGACTTTCCCGGTCGAAGTGACCATCACTGAAACGGGGACCGACGGCAATGTGCTGTTCGTCGGGACGATCCGCGACATCAGCGAGCGGCGTGCAATGCTGGCGGACCTTCGGCAGCAGCAGGACAAAACCGAGGAGGCCAACCGGCTGCTCAAGCAGGTCAATGAGGAGCTGGAATTCCTGTCCACGCACGACAACCTGACCGGGCTCCCCAACCGCCGCCATTTCGACGAGTTTTCCACCCGCCTCTGGCGCCGGTCGATCCGGCACGAGGAGCCGGTTGCGATCCTGATGCTCGACATCGATTATTTCAAGCGCTACAACGATCACTACGGCCACTTGGCCGGCGATGCCTGCCTGCGCCAGATCGGCGAACTGCTCGGCAACATGGTCAATCGCCCCGACGATGTGGTGGCCCGATTCGGCGGCGAGGAATTCATCGTGATGCTGGGCAATACCGGAACGAACGGTGCAACCCATGTGGCAAACACGATTCTGGATCACATCCGATTGGCCTGGATCCCCCACGTTCATTCCGAACACGGCATCGTCACCCTGTCCATCGGCGTGGCCGTGGTGGTGCCGGACAAAGGCGCCCGGCTGGAACATTGGGTGCAGCAAGCCGACGAAGCGCTTTACCAGGCAAAAATGGCCGGGCGCAATCGCCTGGCATTGGCGACGGCCGCATAACGCCCGACTTCAGGGCAGTCCGTTCGGCAATGGGCAAGCAGCCGATTGCCTTTGAGTACGGCTGCTTGCCTCGTCGAGTCGCCGGTCAAAAGGGCGCCGGACACTCGAACGCCATCACCTCGCCCGTCACCGGATGCGCGAAGCGCAGCGACCCGGCATGCAACAGCAGCCGCCCGGACAGGGCCTGCACTTCCGGCGGGGCATAGAGCGCGTCGCCCAGGATCGGATGCCCCAGTTCGCGCAGGTGGACGCGCAACTGATGCGAGCGGCCGGTGACAGGCTCGAGTTCGACGCGAGTTCTGGAACCGGTTTCGTCGTTCCCCAGCACGCGCCAGCGGGTGAGGCTCGGTTTTCCCAGTTGGTGATCGACGATCCGCAAGGGGCGGTTGGGCCAGTCGACGATGATGGGCAGATCAATGATGCCCCAGCCTTCCGGCGGCGCTTCCAGCCGGCCAGCCACCACCGCGATGTATCGCTTCTTCACCCCACGCGCAGCGAATGCCTTGCTCAGTTCGCGCTGCGCCGCCGCACCGCGCGCCATCACCATCAGCCCGGAAGTGGCCATGTCCAGCCGGTGCACGGTCAGCGCGTCAGCATAGCGGGCCTGCACCCGCGCGCTGAGGCAATCCTGCTTGTCGGCGCCGCGCCCCGGCACCGCCAGCAGGCCGCTGGGCTTGTCGACCACCAACAGGGTGTCGTCGGCGTAGAGGTAAAGGGGATCAGACATTTTGTTGCCGAACAAAAATCATGTTTGAACTGCCTTGTTTACTTTATGCCAATTACAGACCCCCTTTACGGTAAGCGAGTACTGGCTTTTCTCGGTGGGAAGTATTGCTTACCTCCACTCATTGCGCTTGATGGCGTGGCACTTCGCGCATTCCCCTCCCGCCTATTGAGAATCAGGTGTTTCCACATCAAGCCACACAAAAAACCATAACGACTTGTATTTGCTTGGTTTTTTACATGGTACGCGATTTGCATTATCCGGATTGCGGATCCGGAGCCAAGGGCCGGCATCGGAGTCGGATACCGCTGGTCGAATGCTCAAGCCGGGGCCCAGGCAGCCATTACTTTCATGAGGAATCGGAAAATGGAAACGCTTAAGGATCAACTGAATGCACGTGTCACCGCCTACGACCATTGGGCGACGCGCCGCCGTTACGGGCCGGACGGCCACAACAACCGCAGCCTGTGGGTGCTGGCTTGCATGGACGAACGCCTGCCCGTTGACGAGGCTCTCGGCATCCACGTGGACACGCCCGCCGGCGGTGGGGATGCCCACTGCTTCCGCAACGCCGGGGGCATCGTCACGGATGACGCGATCCGCTCGGCCATGCTGACCTGCAATTTCTTCGGCACCAAGGAAATCGTCATCGTGCAGCACACCCAATGCGGCATGCTGTCCGCCAATGCCGCGGACCTCGAGCGGATGCTGCGGGAAAAGGGCGTCGATACGGATGCCCTCGCCCTCGACCCAACCCTGCCGGAACTGAAGCTGGATAAAGGCGGCTTCGCCAAGTGGATCGGCATGATGGACGACGTGGATGAGTCATGCATGAGGACCGTGGAGGTCTTCCGCAACCATCCCCTCATTCCCAAGGACGTGGTGGTCAGCGGCTGGGTCTGGGAAGTGGAGACCCGTCGCTTGCGGGCACCCACCCGGGACATGGAGAAGCGCGCGCGCACCGACGTGACCTCCGCCCAGTTCGGCGTCAAGGCGAAGCAACCGCCTCGCTGGAGCTAGATTCGCCACGATCCGGATGCCCCTCGCCCAAGACGGGGGGCACCTCAAACCCCAGCAGCGTACAAGGAGACTTGTGATGCCGACCTACGATTACCGGTGCCAGGACTGCCATCGACAGTTCGAGGCGCACCACCCCATCAACGAAAATAGCCCCGCCTGCCCGGCCTGTGGGGGCAGAGCGGAGAAGGTGATTCTCTCCGCGCCGACGATGCACGGCCACATGGCCCGGGGCCGGGAATTGGCCATGCGCTCCCTCGATCCCAAGCCGGGCACCCACCCGCACACCCACGGCCCGGGCTGCCAGTGCGGGGCACACCATTCCACTTGAGGGGCCGCCCGGGAGACGCCCAGGGCTTTGCCAGTATTCTTGTAGCCATTGCGAACCATGGCTATGGGTCCGCGGCATCGCTAAAAACCACACGACGAAGCATGATGCGGTGGTCTATTGTGCAAAGTCGACCATCGGGAGGCACCCATGTCCGACTCCTTGCTATCCGAACTCAGCCCGATCTCGTTTCTGCAGATGTTCGTCACCCAAAGCGTCAAGCTGGCCGGACAAACAGCCTCCGAGAACGGCACTGACCACTACAGCCACATCCAGTACCTGGGTCTGACCGCCAGCAGCTGTCTCGAGACCCATGCCCGACGGCTGTTGGACCTGCCCCAGGAGATCAGCCGCGACCAGTACGCGAACCTCATCATCAACATCAAGAACCAGATCGGCGGCGGTTTTACCCAGGCGCCGGGCGAGGGGGGCGCGGTGCGCGTGGAGAACCACCGCTGCCCGTTCGGGGATAGGGTCAAGGAGGCGCCGGAACTGTGCCGCATGACCTCGTCGGTGTTCGGCGGTATCGCCGCACGCAACTTCGGCTATGCCAAGGTCGAACTGAGAAAGCGCATCGCCACTAACGATGGCAAGTGCGAGGTTTTGATCTACACCGACCGCACGGCGGCGCAGGACAAGTTTGGCGACGAGTATTTCAGCGAAGACGGGGCGATCGTCTCCCGGTCATCGCTGGCCGAAGTCACGGTGCGGGTCGCGGAGAAGATAGCCCAGACCTGGTGTAGCCAAGGCGCAAGTGGCAAGGGCTGCTGCCGGAAGCCCCCCGAGATCGTCGCCGAATCCAAGGCCATGCGCGAGGCGCTGGAAGCCGCCGAACTGGTGGCGCCCACCGCCGCCAGCGTGCTCATCAGCGGCGAGACCGGGGTTGGCAAGGAAATCATCGCCCGCGCGATCCACGCCCTGAGCACGCGCAGCGAGCAGAAATTCATCGCTGTCAATTGCGGGGCAATCCCCGACAACCTGATCGAAAGCGCGCTGTTCGGCCACGAAAAGGGGGCTTTCACCGGTGCCCACGAACTGCACCATGGCTTCTTCGAAAGAGCCCAGGGCGGCACCCTGTTCCTGGACGAAATCGACAGCCTGCCCCTGCTGGCCCAGGCCAACCTGCTCAGAGTGCTCCAGGAAGGCGAGTTTGAACGGGTGGGCGGCAAACAGGTGCTGCGTGCGGATGTGCGGATCATCGCCGCCGCGAACCGTCCGGTGGAAAAACTGCTGGCCACCGGCGAGTTTCGCAAGGATCTGTACTACCGTCTGAACGTGGTGCCCATCCACATCCCCTCGTTACGGCAGCGCCGCGAAGACATCACCGCACTGGCCAATCACCTGCTGCCGCGGCTTGCGGAACGCTACCAAAGACCGTTGAAAGTGCTGAGCAGCCAGGCCTGGCGCCAAGTCATGGCCTATGACTGGCCAGGCAACGTGAGGGAACTGGAAAACGTTCTGGAGCGGGCCTTTCTCTTTGCCCGCGGGCAGGTGATCGACGCCATCGACGTCGAGGCAAGCGAGAGAACCGGTGCCGGAAACCCGCCCGACGCCGGCAACCTGCGCAGCCGAAAGCTGTACGCAGCCCGGGAAATCGAGACCAAGGTCCTGCAAGACGCCCTGCTTCGACTGGACGGCAACGTCAGCGCCGTGGCCAAGGAGATCGGCATCACCCGCCGCGCCGTTCATCAAAAGCTGAAAAGCAACGGCATTGATGCCGCCGCCTACCGGAAATCAAACCTGAGGAATCGCTGAACAAAGGCCCCGACGGCGCCCGGGCTAGTC
>DATMWS010000201.1:0-3076 GCA_035562135.1 Thiobacillus sp.
GAAGACTGTCCTTCGCAGCAAGCCGCACAGCGATTCGGCTATTCTCCAGGCGCCTTTCGCGTGCTGTGTCATCAGTTCCGCCATGACCCGGACAAGCGCGAGTTCTTCCGCAGCCTGCGCCATGGCCCCCAGAGCGCGCCGGCTCGCGATCGGGTGCGCGAGCTGGCGGTGGCCATGCGCAAGCGCAACATGTCGGTGTACGACATCCAGCGCGAACTGGCCGAGGCAAGCCAAAGCATCAGCATCAACGCGTTGTCGGTGCTGCTGCGTGAAGAGGGCTTTGCGCGGCTACCGCGCCGGCGCGATGAGGAGCGGCCCCAGGGGCTCAAAGCCGAGCCGGGGGCCGTGGCCGATGCGCGCCGGCTCAATCTGACGCCGCGCAGCTTTCGCACGCCGCTGGCCGGCCTGTTCGTGTTCGTGCCACTGCTGCAGCGAATCGACCTCGAGCACGTGGTAGCCGCTGCGCGCCTGCCCGGCAGCCAGATGATCCCCGCCCAGTGCGCGGTGCGCAGCCTGCTGGCATTGAAGCTCCTGGGCAAGGAGCGCAAGAGCCACGTCATGGACTTGGTCTTCGATGAGGCCATTGCGCTGTTCGCCGGGCTCAATTGCGTGCCCAAGAGGGCGTACCTGGCCGCCTACAGCTCGCGGGTGGATCACCGCGCCAATCTGCGCCTCATGGATGCCTGGTTCGAACAGCTCGATCACACCGGCTTTGCACACGGGACATCCCTGAATCTGGACTTCCATAGCGTGCCCGCCAACAGCAGCGCGGAGCCCCTGGAGAAGCACTACGTGTCCTCGCGCAGCCGGCGCCAGAAGGGCATCCTGGTCTTCCTCGCCCAAGATGCCGAGCACGGCGCGCTACGCTATGCCGAGGCCGGCATCCCGAAGGCGAAGCAGGCCGACGAGATCCTGCGCTTTGTTGAGTTCTGGAAACGACACACCGGGAAGCTGCCCGCAGAGCTGGTCTTCGACTCCCAACTCACCACCTATCGCAACCTCTCCCAGATCAACCAGCAGGGCATCCACTTCATCACCCTGCGTCGGCGCTCGCGCCAGATGCTGGGCGAGATCTTGAGCACTCCGGCCTCGGCCTGGCGGCGCATCACCCTGGACTCACTCACCCGCAGCTTTCGCACTCCGCGAGTGCTGGACCAGCGCGTCAAGCTGCCCGGCTATGAGGGCACACTTCGCCAGATGAGTGTGATCGATCTGGGCCACGAAGAGCCTACGATCCTGCTCACCAACAACCTGAAGATCTCGCCCACCACGCTGGTCAGCCGCTACGCCCAGCGCATGCTCATCGAGAACAAGATCTCCGAGGCGATCCAGTTCTTCCACATTGATTCGCTCTCCTCCATGGTAGGCCTGAAGGTGGACTTCGACCTGCAACTCACGCTCATGGCAAGCTCACTGTATCGGATGATGGCCGAGAAGATCGGGCGCGAGTATGCGCACGCCCAGCCCAAGACGATCTTCCGTAACCTGCTGAATCTATCGGCCACCGTCAGCATCGAGCCCGAGCAAATTGTGGTGAGCCTCGACAAGCGCGCCCACGATCCGTATCTGGTGGCCTCCGGTATCATGGACAAGCCAACGCCCATCCCTTGGCTGGACAACCGCTCCCTGCTCATCCGCGTCGCATGAACCCGCGACCACCACCAAATGTTAGGTCATTTCGGTAGCGTGGAAATCGGCGCTAGGCGATCCGAGCCACGCTGGTCGAGGCGGTCTTGCGGCGGGCCGAAAACGCTGCCACAGCTCAGGAGGAAGGCGTGTCCCCCTTCTACATCGAGCCGGATCCGGGTCCGCCGGCCTAAGGATTTTGTCCAAGACATAAAAAAGGGCGCCTAAGCGCCCTTGTCCTTCCGGGGGAGGGAAGGTAGGGGGATCAGCCTTCGTCGATGCCCTCGGTCACGGGGTTGTTGATGATCCAGTGCAGGCGGCTACCTTCCACCGCGGACTCCAGCACTTCGATCTTGAGTTCCTCGGCAAGCTCGACGAAATCGGGTGTGTACATGGTGTGTCTCCTGAAAGGTTGATCTGATTGCTGCCGGCTTGCGCCGGGCCAATCCCGATTAAGTTACTCGGTTAAGCGAACTCTATGTTTGTCCTAGACAGATGTCAAGCATTTTTTATCTGGCCATAAACGAAACACCGGACTGGCCGCCACTGGCCCATCCCGCGGTGGGATAATTCGTGCCCGTCCCGATCAGCCACACGCGGTTCCGGCCGGTCGAGGGATCCCAGGTCAACGAGTTCCTGGAGAAACTCGACGACGGCTTCAACCCGCGCAACGGCCTGTTCGACTTGAACCGGCAACGCGTGAGTCAGGTTGTACCGGCGGGCAAGGTGCTGCTCGGCGTGCACGGCACCTTCAGCAAGGGCGATGCGATCCTCGGCCACCCGCACCGGCAGACCCGGCAACATCACCACCCGAGCGTCCCAGACAAGTCCCGGCCGGCGCGTCACCACACGCTGGTATGAGGAGAAGGGCTTCCAGTGATCGGTGGACTCGCCCATGTTGAAGCTGCCGACTTGGTTGACACTGGCCGTGGCGACGATGGGCCGCCCGTCCTTCAGGGCGGTTCGAAAGCAGCGCTGCACCGGCGGCGGCAGGCCGTCGAGCTCGCGGGCGTCGTTCTGCCAACGCGGGGCTGGGTTCTAGGGTCGCGAGCCGTCGGCTGCGCCTGGCAGGGAATTTGCGTCAGTTACGGCGCGATCCCATGCCGCTGCACGCTGCGACGATTCTCAACCGACATGCGCTTCAAGGTGAACCATCTCACGCGTTACTTCTACAGCGAACCAGTCCGTCTGGGTCGCCACTGGCTGCGGCTTCGGCCGCGCTCCCAGGACGGCGTACAACTGCTGCATTTCGATCTCGACGTTGAGCCGGCACCCGCAGGTCGCAGCGAAGGGCTCGACCCCGACGGCAACCTGGTCACGGCCGTCTGGTTCGCGCAGGTCACACCGCGGCTCCAGGTGCGGTGCCAGTTCGAGGTCGTCACGGAACGGACCAATCCCTACCACTACCTCGCCGATCCGGCGCCTTGGCCCGTCCCGTATCCCCCCGACC
>DATMWS010000202.1:0-5443 GCA_035562135.1 Thiobacillus sp.
CGGGTGGTGATGGCAGGCATGATGCGATTGTATTGGCAGAAGCGCCTGGCGTTCGAATCAGGGATTCAGAATCTGGTGAATTGCCGATTCTGTCTGTCAGGTGCACGGAGTAACATGAGCCCATGAGCCATTTACTGCCTCTTTCCCGCGTGGCCAAGCTGGTTGGGCAGCCGCGCCATACGCTGCAGGAAATGATCCGCAGCGGCACGCTGGCGACGTTTGACGGCATGGTCGAACTCGACGAGTTGCTGCGCGCGTTTCCCGAGGTGAAGTGGGACGACGATGCGGAGTTTCGCCGGGTTACGGAAATCAAGGACAAGGCATTTGGCAAACGGGTGCGTGAGCGCGCGCTGCCGGACAAGGACGTATTAGTGGCACGACTGAACGAACTGGGTGACGATTACGCGGCGGCCAAGGCCCTGCTGCTGCACTATGGGAACGTGATGACCTGGCTGGACGAGAAGATCGACGAAATCGAGGAAAACGCGAGCGCCGAGACGCACCATGCCCTGCATACGGTGCGCGCGTTTCTGCTGCGCAATCTGGCTGAAACGCCGCCGGATGCCGTGCTGGCGCAGGCAGCGATTGCACAGGAAAGGATACGTAAACTTATGTCAGCTCATGTGACCATTCAGCCCAGTGGCCACGAATTCTTTGTGGACGGCAACGACACGCTGCTGGAAGCCGCGCTGCGCAACGGGGTGTCGCTCAGCTACGGCTGCAGCAACGGCAACTGCGGCGACTGCAAGGCGCGCGTGGTGTCGGGCGAAGTGAAGAAAGTCCATGCTCACGACTATGTGCTGAAGCAGGCCGAAAAAGACGCCGGGGTGATCCTGCTGTGCGCTTACGCGCCGGTGAACGATGTGGTGATCGAGGCCAATGTGGCAGCGGCGCGTGACATCCCGGTGCAGCAGATCACCACCAAGGTCAAATCGGTCGAGGTGTTTAATCCGCAGATGGCCGCGCTGCACATTCTGGCGCCGCGCAGCCAGCGCCTGCGCTACCTCGGCGGGCAAAGTATCCGGGTCGGGGTCAACGGAATGAGCGGGCGCTATGCGATCGCCAGTTGCCCGTGCGAGGACCGCCACATCGAGGTGCAGATTCCGCGCCGTCCCGGCGATGCATTTGCCGAGGCGCTGTTCACCACGTTGAAAGCCAACGACACGGTGGAGGTGGAAGGGCCGTTCGGCGAATTCGTGCTGGACGAGGATTCACCGCGGCCGGTGATTTTCCTCGCTTTCGGCGCGGGGTTTGCGCCGATCAAAAGCCTGATCCAGCACGCCATGTCACTGGAACTGGCCGAGTCGATGGACCTGCACTGGCTGGCCGACGCGGCCGGCCATTATCAGGACAATCTGTGTCGCGCCTGGACCGACGCGCTGGACAATTTCAATTACGTGCCGCACGCGCAGAGTGACGATCTCGACAGGGTACTGGCGGCCATCGTGCAGGATTATCCCGACCTGCATCGCTTTGACGTTTATGCAGCGGGCAGCGCGGTGCAGCTGGATCGGGCGCGGGCGCATTTTGTGCGTCATGGCCTGCCGGAAGTACGCTGGTTTGCCGGCCCGACGGACGTTTGAATGCTGCGGGTCTTGCTTTATCTGTGGGCACTTCCGGTGACTCTGCTCGGCATACTGGTGGCGTTCATCGCACGCAGCAGCGGCGGAACGTGGCTGCGGGTGGACGGTGTGCTGGAATCTGCAGGCGGTTGGCCGGCATGGGCGTTAAAGCGGGGTTTCCCGTTCAGCGGCGCGGTGGCGGCGATCACGTTGGGGCATGTGGTGGTGGGCGTGTCGCTGGACGCGCTGACGGCAACCCGTGCGCACGAGCGCGCGCACGTCAGGCAGTTCGAGCGCTGGGGGATGTTGCTGCTGGTGTTGTATCCACTCGCCGGCCTGCTCGCCTGGGCGCGTGGCGGCCATCCGTACCGCGATAATGTGTTCGAGTGTGAGGCGCGGGCTGCGGAATCTGTCGCGCGGGACAAACCTGGTCGGCCAGGCTCAGCCGGAGGTTACTCTACTGGGCGGTGAGCGTCTTCGCCGGGTTCGCCAGTGTCCGGGTCGATCCAGTCGGATATGCCTATTTCGTCTTCGGCTTCTTCCACTGTTTCGCCAGGTTCATAGTCGCTTTCGGCGTTGTATTCCATGTCTTGCACGGCTTCCAGCAGGCTGGCGAAAGGACCATATTCCTCACCACTCTTGGCGTCGATCCAGTAACAGCCGTCGGGCCGCTCGATGATGCGTGTGTGGTCGTAATCGGGCGGGGTTTCTGGTATGAGGTGTTTCATTGCGCGTCCTCCGTACTGCAACTATAGGGCGCGAAACTGGGTAGGGCAAGCGTTCAGGCCAAGCGGCCGATGAGCATCAGGCCGATCAGCGCGGCCAGCATCAGCGCCAGATGCGCCCAGCTCCACCGGCGAAAATGCCATACCAGTGCGGTGACCTCGCGGTTGGCGATCAGGAACGGACGGCCATGCACGGGCTTGCGCATGAGATGGATGCCGTCTGTCAGGCGAATGTCGAGGTGGGCACGGTCAACCTCATCGGATGCGGCCTGGCGCGCGCGCTCCCATTCGCCAAGGCTGATTTCGCCGTCATGGTTGGCGTCGAAACGCGCCAGCAGGGCGGTCTTGTCGATTTTCCATTCGGCCAGCAGGGTGGCCAGATCGGTTTTTTTGTCGAGCACGGCATTGGGGCCGCCAAGGGTGACGTGCTCGCCGATGACATAAATCGTTTCGCCTTCAATCAGCGTCCATTCGGTCTTGCGGTAGCCGCCTGAATTTGAAACCTGCTTGCGCGAGGTGAGGATTTCCGCGCCGTCGGGGTCGACCAGCACACTGCCGCTGTCGTCGTCCACGCCAAAGGTGTCGTGCGATACCCCGGATTCGACGTATTCCCAGCGGTCGCCGTTTTTACGTTCGACGCGGTAGCGATACCACAGGCAGGACAGGCCGCTGATCGGGCTGACTAGGCCTACCCCGGGTGGCTGCCGGCCGCGGCCGACCAACTCGATGTAGCCCTGCGGTGCTGAGGCGATGCGCGAGGTTGGCGTATCTGCCACGGTGCGATAGCGCCTGAGGTTGGCATACCATGCCCAGAAGCTGGTCAGCCCGACCAGCACAAAGCTGATCTGCCAGCCGATGCGCGATTGCAGCTGGAAACCGAGCAGCAGGATGAGCAGGTTGCCGCCGCCCAGCGCGAGATTGGCGTAGTCATGCTGCCATTCGGCCGCCCAGCGCATGCGGAACATCAGCGATTGAAGAGTTGTTTCAGGTCGACGTCTTTCTTCTCTTCGGCGGCAAACCGCAGCAGCGGAAACTGGCGAAAGCCGAACAGGCGCGCCACAACGGTGTCGGGGAACTGTTCGGCGCGCACGTTGTTGACGTTCACCGAGTCGTTGTAAAACTCGCGGCGGTCGGCGATGGCGTTTTCCAGCCCGGTAATTCGCGCCTGCAGATGTTGGAAGGTTTCGTTGGTTTTCAGTTCAGGATAGGCCTCGGCGACGGCAAACAGATTGCCCAGTCCAAGCCGCAATGCGCCTTCGGCCTGCCCCAGCGCGGGAATATTGTGCGATTCACGCGCGCTGGCTACCTGGCTGCGCGCCTGCATCACTTTTTCCAGCGTTTCCTGCTCGAACTGCATGTATTGCTTGCAGGTCTCGACCAGCTTGGGCAGTTCATCGTGGCGCTGCTTGAGCAGCACGTCGATGTTCGACCAGGCCTTGCCGACGTTGTGTTTCAGCGTCACCAACTGGTTGAAGATGAACACGCCGAAAATGGCGAGCAGTGCGAGTACGACAAGAAAAACCAAGCCGCCGGACATGATGCGCTCCAGAAAGTTGAGTCGCAGAAGTAGCGGATGCCGAGCGCTTAACTTGAGCGCGCCGCCGTCAAATTCGTGCAGCGATGATGGCCGCGATTTCGCTGTCCTCAAGCCAGATCGGGTTGGTTTTCATGCTGCTGCCGCGGCTGTTGGCGACGATGCGCGGGATGTCTGTGTGCTGCACGTCGTAATGCGCCAGCCTCGGCAGATTGAGTTTGTTCGTCCAGGTTTCCAGCGTGCCGAGCAAGGCGGCATGCGCGGCCTCCCGATCCAGCGGCCCTTGTTTGCTGAGCAGGCGTCCCACCTGCGCGTATTTTTCCAGTGCTGGATGATCGGGATCGCGTATGCGCAGCGTTTCGATATTGATGCGCGTGGCCGTCGCCACCAGCGTGCCGCACGCGACGCCATGCGGAATCGGGAAAAATGCCCCCAGCGGCGCGGCCAGTCCATGCACCGAGCCGAGCCCCACCTGCGCCAGCGTGATGCCCGACACCAGCGCCGCATACGCCATCCGTTCGCGCGCCGCCGCGTCGCCGGCGTCCGCATACAAAGCCAGCAAGCCGTCGCGCGCGGCTTTCATGCCGCCCCATGCGAGCGAATCGGTCAGCGGCGACGCCCGGCTGGAGACATAGGATTCCAGCAACTGGGTGAAGGCATCCATGCCGTTAGCCGCAATGACGGCGGGCGGGCAGGTGGCCAGCAGATCGGGGTCGACCAGCGCGACTTCGGCCACCAGTTTCTCGTCGCGGAAGGATTTCTTGAAACCGTCCTGCCCTTGCACGCTCAGCACCGCATTCTTGGTCGCCTCCGAACCAGTTCCAGCGGTGGTCGGAACGGCAATGAACGGCGTGGCCGGGCCGGCATAAGGCAGCTCTGGCCCCACGCCTTCCAGATGATCCATCACCGAATTGCCGGGCTTGAGCAGGCCGGCAATCGCCTTGGCGGCATCCAGCGCGCTGCCGCCGCCGATGCCGATCACCACATCAATGGCCTCGGCGCGGAAAGCACGCACGGCCTCGTCCACCCTCTGCGGTGACGGCTCGCCGGGAATGGCAAGATGCAGCCACGAAATGCCCTGCGCTTTCAGTCCGGAAGTCACGGCAGGCCAAAGCGGCGAGTTTTTCAGTGAGCCCGCACCGGTCACGAGCAGGGCTTGAGTCCCGTATCCATGGGCAATAGCCGGCAATTTGGCGAGCACACCCGAGCCAAACTCGATGCGTGGCAAGCGCGAAAGGGAAAAATCGGTGATACGCACAGAGGGCTTTCAATCAACGGTGAAGCTAAATGGTAGCGAGTTTGCCGGCGCGCTGTCTGCACAATAAATGTGCGTAATTGTCGGTTCTGCTGCGGCGACCGCGATGATTGCCGCTTCCTCCGCGCGAACCCGATTGTCACAGTCGACTGAAAACATTGGGAATATTGGTTCTATGACGCAAAGGCCTGTTTGAGATGCCGGGTAAGTGTTGACGAGGTGGGGCACGCTTTGCTATAGTTCCGCTTCTCGATTGACGCAGTTTCATTGCGACAGGCGCGGGGTGGAGCAGTCTGGCAGCTCGTCGGGCTCATAACCCGAAGGTCGTAGGTTCAAATCCTGCCCCCGCAACCATTTCGAAATAAGT